>JBBUCK010000036.1:0-1662 GCA_038057845.1 Patescibacteria group bacterium | reverse complement strand
TTTTATTGTATTTGACTTTCTACCAAACTTAATTTGTAATTGACTAAAGGATAAAAAAGTGGTACTATGGGAATTACGGGAGAGTGGCTCATCGAAAGATGAATTCACTGAACCCAAACAATTTCCCCAGGTGGAACTTGAATGGGCAAGAAGTGATTTTCCGCATGCGATACCTTGAATTAGTTAGTAGTAGGTAGCGGGTAGTTCTGAAAACTACTCACTACAAACTAGAGGCTAGAAACTAGTTAAGAACGTCGAGTATCGTGTGACGTCTCTTCCGTCTAAAGAAATGACGACAATAATTAGGGTAGCGGGGTTTATCGTACTCCTTATCCTTCTCAAGCACTTCTTTCCAGCTGTGTTTGATGGGGTAGAGCAGGCTGTTCTTCAGCCGTTAGACTCTGACTTCCTTCAGGCAAGCCCAATTTCGGGAATGAAGTTTTTAAAATAATCAAAAGAAAAAGCGTCCCTCTTCCACACGGAAGAGGGACGCTTTGTTTTCAAAGTCCTTGTTAAGGCATTTTTTTGTGCTAGAATACGAAATTATGAAGAAAACACTACATCGCTCAAACAAAAATAAGTTTATAGGAGGAGTTTGCGGGGGAATTGCAGAGACATATGGCTTCGATGCGACGCTTGTACGTCTTATTTTCATCCTTCTAGCCATTTTTTCATGGGGTGGACCGGCAATTTTAGGGTATATCGTCGCTTGGATGATTATGCCTGAAGAAGGGCAAATGCCGAAGAGTGATAATACGGCCTAAAATAAGCACAATATCCTGTTTTCGAGGTGCTAGGGTATTGACATAGTTTGTAAAATCTGCTATCGTTAAGGGGAATCCAGTCATTTAAGGGCTGGGTTTTTATTTGGAAAATATCCTTATGTTTCTATATAGATCGAAAATCTATATAGAACTAAGGACCAAAAAAAGACCTTTTACCCAACATCCCCCTAAAGTAGGGTCGGACTAAAGTAAAAATGTCGATTACCACATAAAACTCTACTATCTTAGAACTTACTGTTATCGGTTTACTTTTCGCTTTTTCTAGTGTGACCAATACTCCTGTCCCAGCTGTCGTTGGCGACATCGCTCCTACAAATCCTGCTTCTGAAGTTGAGAGCTACCCTCTTAACCGAATTAAACAAGAAGAGAAGGAAAAACTTAGTAAAGGTACAAACACTGAACTATACGTGAGACACTATTTTGCTGACCTTCCCGTTTTGGCAAAAGTTGCATATTGTGAGTCTCGATTTCGTCAGTTCGATAAGAACGGTAAAATCCTTCGCGGGATTGAAAACCGTTCTGATGTTGGGGTGATGCAGGTTAACGAATACTATCACCTTGAGCGTGCTAAAAAAATGGGAATTGATATTTATACCCTTGATGGAAATCTTTCCTATGCCCGAGACCTCTATGAGAGGGAAGGGGCACGTCCATGGATGGCATCATCTCCCTGCTGGGCAAAGTTTAATCTCACTGAAGTTGCAATAAAGTAACATAAAATAAAAACGCGCATCATTTCTGATGCGCGTTTTTATTTTCACTTAATTGTTCAGAAAATATTTTGTTGTTGAAAATTTCAGGGGGAGGACTTGACAGGGGCCCTAAATGTGACAACTGTGGATAACTATTGAACGTCGCACAATATATCTTTTGCGAC
>JBBUCK010000035.1:0-1282 GCA_038057845.1 Patescibacteria group bacterium | reverse complement strand
ACCCTCATTTGGGATGCAATGAGAAGGTCGTTGACCAAGTTTGCCATATTTTGAGAGGCAGCAAGGGCTTTATTGAGATATGTTTTAACCTCCTCGCTTAAATTGTTTTCCTTATATATCGCCATGTCCAAGAAACCTTTAACAATCGTAATTGGAGTGCGCAAATGATGCTGTGTTGTTAAAATAAACTGGTCTTTTGCTTTATCAAGTTCTTCAAGCTCAATACGCGCTTTCTTTTCCACTTCATATGCCGTGCGGATTTCTGCCGTTTGTTCCATTACTTTTTGATTGAGGTGCAGATTAAGGTCTTCAAGACGATCTTTCTGGTCGGTTTCATTGATGATGCTTCGTATGGAAAGAACGCCAAAAATAATACTTAGGACCAACACTACTCCGTCAATGAGGAAATCAGTAGATGTGCGCGCAAAAAAGATTCGTACAATCAGAATCGCCCAAATTCCAACTGTGAAAAGTTCTGCTGTAACAACTTTTAGATTGAAAAGGTGGAAACGTGTAATAACATAAAATAATCCGAAAACGTATACGGGTATGAGGGAAGCGCCAATTGGGGGGAAGGGAACGTTATAAAAAAGAAGGAATTGGGTGGAGCCACCAATTCCCGCAATCATTGATGACCAAAAAATCCATGTAAGTTGGGCTTTTTGTATTTTTTTAATTTTGGGACGTCCAAACCAGAAAATTGCGTATACTGTTGTGAGTGATAGAAGGAAATAGGTCAAAAATATATCAAAAAAAGTTCCTCGGCTTCCCCAGTAATTCAGTCCAAAAAGGGGTTCACTTCCTGTGGTAATAAGAAAATGCGTGTTTCCTAAAACATCGGAAAGTGTGAGAATGATAAAAAGAGAGCATAGTATATACGCAACCCGTCGAAGTACTATAGTCCATGGTCTAGAAAAAATACCGGCGAGACTCGTGGCTTCATCAATGAAAGAAGGTGGAACCAAAATAAGACCTATTTGAGCTATTTGGAAAAATCGTAATGCCGCGAGCGAGTCATTGGTGATTTGTGAAAGAAAATAAAAAAGCGCCCAAAAGGCGAGGCCAAAAGAAAGCCATGCAACTCCTCTTGCTGAACTGTCTTTTTTAAAAACTGTAAGTATGAGAAAAAGACAAATAATTCCTTCGGCGAGGACGTTAAAAATAAGAGATGCGTTGTAAAAAATTTGCCAACTCACAATTTATCACTATTAATAATAGCAAGAACAAAAAAGGAAGGCGAGATATGAAAGATGAACTACCTCACAGCAAGTCGTTCGACTCT
>JBBUCK010000034.1:0-2429 GCA_038057845.1 Patescibacteria group bacterium | reverse complement strand
AAAGTAAATTTGAACGCCTGTTTGCTGAAGAAAGCTTTATATTGATATACTAACCCTATAATATAATGTTTGAAACCATAACTATCTATCCCGTTTTCGGTTGGTTTATTCTTTTCCTCACGACGGTTCTCTACACTATCGTTAGTGTTGTTCTTTTTTATCACTGGAGGGCCTATGCCAAAAATGAGAAAATGGCGCTCTTGTTTGAAAGTATCTATTTCCTCATCTCTTTTGCAATTATTGCTTTAGCATTTCTTTTTTTATTGGTCTATAAAGTAAATCCATGATTCCTCTTTCTTCAGGAGAAAAAATTATTTTTGTCGCTCGAAAGCACTGGTTTGTGTTGTTTCTAAGCGGTTTCTCTCTTGCGCTCTGCGCCATCCTTCCTTTTTTGTTTTTTGCTGTCGTGGATTTTTCTTCAATTTCTCTTAATATTGAAATGAAAGATGGTTCTTCACCGGCCGCTTTTGGCTTCTTTTTGTACACGATTTGGCTTTTATTTCTCTGGATAGGTTTTTTCATTCACTGGACTGATTTTTATCTTGATGCGTGGTACATCACTAACCAGCGCATCATCGCCGTTGACCAGAAGGGATTTTTCAACAGGGAAGTCTCAAGTATTCATCTCGACCGTGTTCAGGACGTGACCACGGAAACTGTAGGGCTTATTCCGACACTTCTCAATTTCGGTGACCTTAAAATACAAACAGCTGGGCAGGACAGCAGCAATTTTATTCTTACTGCCGCTCGCGCCCCTCGTCAGGCAAAAGATATTATCGTTCAGGAACACAATAAAGTATCACACCTAACACATAAGATATAAATCACCCCGCGCCGAGCTGTTAAACCATTACGAACTATTGACTTGATTATGTTTTCGGGTTACTCTTTTTTTGGGAAGAGTACTTTATATATAACCAATAAACAGAAGGAGGTAACAGAATGATGCGTTTTAAAAATGTTCATCTTATAGTTATTACTGGGGGTCCAGGGTCTGGAAAAAACACCCAAGGGGAGAAGATTGCTCGTGACTATGGATTTGGGTTCATCGACATGGGTGATTATGTACGCAAGGCCATTTCCGGCGGTCTCGCTTTTACTGATGCGTTGCAAGACCACTATCTTAGGAAAAGTCTTGAAAAAGCAATGAATACTGGGCATCTTCTTCCGGACGACGTTATTGACACCCTTTTCCAGATGGAAGTCACGCGGGTCATTCGAGGCAGAGAACCCCACAAAAAACATCTTCCGATAGTTGTGTGCGGATACCCTAGAACTCTTGGACAGGGTGCAAGTTTTATGCGTCACTGGGGTCGTCTGGGTGTCATTCATCTTTTTCTTGATGGGGACAGAGAAATGTTTCAAAAAAGAATTATTGAAGGTGAAGGTCGCGGTAGGGAAGATGACTCCCGCACTGTTTTTGAAAAACGTTGGAATGAATTCCAGGGGAAAACCCTTCCCCTTGTTAATCGCTTGTGTGCTCAGCAGGAAAGAAATTTCCATAATTGCCGTGTTCGTCAAACCGAACGGTCAACAATCGAAAGTGTTGGCAAGCGGATCCGACAAATACTCGCTCTTCCCAGAGATAGAAATGGAGAAGCGAGTAAAGGCCATAATTTTGTTGGCGCCATGCCAATAAAGGCTTCCGTAATGGTTTAATTGAAAAGTTAAGGCCCATTTCTAGTATTTCTAGAAATGGGCCTTTTTTCCTGCTATTTTAGTGGCTCTAAGAGGGCTCTATTTAAGCTATACAATATATATTGACATTTAGCAAAATATGTGATAAACTCGCCGAGTAAGTTTAAAATTGCTAAAACGACTATGAACGCTATATCACATCTAAAACACTGCCATAAAAAGGAACTTCCAGAGACGAAGCTTCAACAGGATGTTAATCATTTACTTGAAGACCTTAAGGCGTGGATTGTAAATGAAGAGAGTAAAGACGGAGATTTTCTAAGTTCTTATGAAATTGACGTTGACCTTGTCTTGAGCGAACGACAATCTCGACAATCTTTCGAAAATAAAAGAAAGAATCTCCCAGTTCAATCAAAAATACACGCTCATGCCTCTGGTTTAAAGAGTCCATATAGAGAACTTAAAAATGGTGGCCGTGTCTTTGAAAACGGAGGTCACAAAAGATCAGCCGATTTGAAGATTTCTTTTGAACACCTCTTGGCTTCATTTGTAAAAAACTTCAGATTCTAAAACAAAACTCCCGCTTTAGACGGGAGTTTTGTTTTGTTGCAATTTCTTTATTTCTTTGTATAATGTCTTCCTATGTCACAGGACAAACTTATACGACTTGTTTCTGAAGGGGACTCAAAAGGCGTAGGCAAAGGCCACGTGTATTTTACTTTCAAGAACAAGAAGAATACTCCAGCAAAACTTTCTCTCAAAAAATACAATCCAGTTGCTCGGAAGCACAC
>JBBUCK010000033.1:0-2596 GCA_038057845.1 Patescibacteria group bacterium | reverse complement strand
ATCAAAAAATATTTGGTGAAGAAAATTTCTATATTGAAATCACTCATCACCCGGAAATTCCCGATCACATGGAAAAAATGAAGGCGCTAGAAAAATTTGCACAAGAAAAAAATATACCTCTCGTTGCAGCTCATGACGTCTATTATCTTAAGGCAGAAGATAAAAAAGCGCACGATACAGTGATGGCAATCCAAACCAATAAGGAAGCGCATTTCAACGATTCTGAAGATTTTTCTTTCGTTGATGAGAAAAAAATAAACGGTTACTTTGCAAAAAATCCGGACGCCGTCTTGAATGCAAGAAAAATAAGCGATGCGTGCAATCTTGAATTAGAACTCGGTAAGTGGGTATTCCCTGCTTTTAAAACCCCGGAAGGCAAAAGTCACGATGAATTCTTTCGAGAGATTGTGTACGGAGGAATTAAACGGCGAAGTCTTGAGAGAACTCCCGAGCTTGAGGAACGTGTTGAGTACGAATTGAGTATTATTGAAAAGAAAGGATACGCGCCTTATTTCCTTGTTGTTTGGGACCTTATGCGATACGCTCATGAGCAAAATATTTTAACAACTATAAGAGGCTCCGTTGCAGGGTCTCTTGCAACGTATCTAGCAGGTATTACAACTGTAAACCCACTTGAATATAAAATTCCATTTGAAAGATTTTTAAATCCTGAACGTCCATCCCCACCCGACATTGATATGGACTATGCCGACAACCGTAGGGATGAAATGATTGAATACGCAAAGCGAACATACGGTGAGGACAAGGTCGCACAGATTGGTACCTTCGGTACCATGATGGCACGAGCGGCTGTACGTGACGTTGCAAGAGCACTTGGCTACCCATACGGAGTCGGCGACCGAATCGCCAAGTTGGTTCCCTTCGGTTCTCAAGGTTTCCCAATGACAATTGAAACAGCGCTTCAAATTACCCCAGAACTTAAACAGTCTTACAAAAATGATGCCGATACGAAGATAATTATTGATATGGCGCAAAAAATAGAAGGGTGTGCTCGACATATCTCTGTCCATGCGGCAGGTGTTGTTATTTCACCTACTCCTTTGAGTGACTTTGTACCAATTCAATTTGACCCCAAAGGTGGAAAACTTATCACCCAATACGACATGCACTCTGTTGAAGAAGCGGGACTTTTGAAATTTGATTTTCTTGGTTTACGAAACCTCTCTATTCTTGCTCTTGCGGTTGAACTCGTAAAGAAATTAAAAAATATAGAAATTGATATTGAAAATGTCCCGCTTAAAGACCAGAAAACATTCGATATGCTTGCCCGGGGAGAGACAGTAGGTCTTTTCCAATTGAATGGTGCGGGAATGACTCGATACCTTAAGGAGCTCAAGCCAACGACAATTCTTGATATAAACGCTATGGTTGCGCTATATCGTCCCGGGCCACTTGAATCGATTCCTGCGTATATTGAACGCAAACATGATGCCCGCCTCATTACATATCTTGACCCGCGACTTAAAGAAATACTTTCTCAATCGTATGGTGTGATTACCTACCAAGAAGATGTCTTGTTGATTGCTATCAATCTCGCAGGCTATACATGGCTTGAAGCCGACAAACTACGAAAAGCGATGGGAAAGAAAATCCCAAAAGAAATGGAAGCTCAAAAAGAAAAACTTCTCAAGGGATTTGTTGCAAAGGGTACAACTAAAGAAAAAGCTGAGGAGCTCTGGAGATTAATCGAGCCTTTCGCTGCCTATGGCTTCAACAAAGCTCACGCCGCAAGTTATGGACGAGTCGCCTACCAAACAGCGTACATGAAAGCAAATTTCCCTGTCATTTACATGTCGGCAGTGCTTACTTCAGAAGCCGGAGACGTAGAGAAGATTTCTGAAATAATCAATGAATGCAAACGAATGAACATTCCAGTATTGCCACCAAACATAAATGAAAGTTTTAGAGACTTTACAGTCATTACAGATGAAAAAGGAGAAGAGAAAATCCGCTTCGGTCTTTATACAATCAAGAACTTGGGTGAAGGAGTGGCCCAAAATATTATTCAGGAGAGAGAGGCTAAAGGAAAATTTATTTCGCTTAAAAACTTCCTCGACCGTATTACTGACAGAAATTTAAATAAAAAATCCCTTGAAGCGTTGATTAAATCAGGAGCGGTGGATGAATTAGGAGAACGCGGAGCGCTTATGCACAATCTTGAAAACATTCTTGAATACAATAAAGAAAAGAATCAGGGACCGCAAAATCAAGATTCATTGTTTGGAACTGCGCAGGAATCAGGCGGCACTTTGACGCTTGAAAAAGCCGCAAATGCAACAATGGAAGAAAAACTCTTGTGGGAAAAAGAACTTCTTGGTTTGTATGTATCGGGGCATCCGTTGGACAAATTTCGCGAGAAGCTTCTAAAACGAGAAACCACAATTGCAAAAACAAAAGAGCAACTTAAAGAAGGAATGATAGCTGTTGTTGCTGGTATTGTTGAAAAAACAAAAAATGTTCTCACCAAACGCGGTGATAGGATGATGTTTCTCAAAATAAGCGATTTAAGCGACAGTATTGAAGTGGTTGTATTTCCAAAAGTATTTGAGGAATTTAAAGACATGCTTGTACTCGA
>JBBUCK010000032.1:0-13443 GCA_038057845.1 Patescibacteria group bacterium | reverse complement strand
TTGAAGAAAAAGAAATCAGAGAGTCATTTCTTGAAATATTGATGGAAAAAATCGGGTTTTAGGTTTGATCTAAACTTGCCTTCCTTCAATTTTTTCTTTAATGTGGGCACATTCGCTCCCGTAGTTCAATGGATAGAATGCGAGATTGCGGATCTTGCGATGCAGGTCCGATTCCTGCCGGGAGCACAAAAGGCACAACAATCCTGCCTGCGCAGGATATTGTGCTTTTGTGCTAGGCGCAGCGATGTTTTTGTTCCGCCAGAGGCGGAGGCAAAAACCGCGAGACGGGGTCGCAGAAAATTTCTGTCAGGAAATTTATCTGTGACCACATGATTTTGCAGTGATGTTTCGTGAGCACACGAAACCACGAGGCGGGGTTGCGAAATTTTTGAGCGACGGCGAAAAAATATTCGTGACCACATAAGTAACACAAGTGAGTCCGAAACGGAGCGCGGCGGCGCGAGTCGGACTCGAGTAAAAGTTCAGTATAATTTTATGCGTGAACACACATAGTATGAAACTAATTTCTTTGAATGTTTGGGGTGGGCATGAATTTGACGCATTGCTTTCATTCTTGGCCACACATACAAAAAGCACCGATATTTTTTGTTTTCAAGAAGTATATATCTCTTCCCAAGACATAATCAGCCGTGGAACACAACTGAATATTTTGAAAAAGCTTAGGAGTATTCTTCCGCATCATCGTTTATTTTTTATTCCTATACAGGACAACATTGACGAAAACGGGGCTATATCAATTCCCTCAACATTTGGTCAAGCAATGTTCATACATAAAAGCCTGTCAGTTGAAAAAGAGGGCTTTGTCTTCACCCATCGGGACCACAATGCGATGGAAGGAGATGACTTCGGCACACTTGGGAGCGGATTTCAATATTTGCAGCTTAAAAAAACTGGTTATCCCCTCATCATACTGAATATTCACGGAAATTCTCGTCCTGGCGATAAACTGGATACTGCAGATCGCTTGACTCAAGTGCAAAAAATAAAAGATTTTCTAAAAAATTCTTCTGGTCAAAAAATTGTTTGTGGTGACTTTAATCTCATGCCCGGAACACAAAGCATAAGAATTTTGGAAGAAAACATGAAAAACTTAATTAAAGAGTTTGCTATCTTGGACACTCGTGGAAAGCTTAATGCTCGAAAATATCCGAATGACCCTTTGCCTCAACAATTCGGTGACTATATATTTGTGTCACCAGATATCAATGTCATATCATTTAAAGTGCCGAATGCTTTAGTCTCCGACCATCTTCCCCTCATTCTTGAATACGCCTAATGAAAACAGGGTGGTTTTAAAAACCACCCTGTTTGCGTAATGAACTAGGTACTTTGCTTTGCTCTTTTTTGAGCAATAACTTTTACGATTTCCTCAAACACGTCTGAAAATTCGCGCAAATCACTTTCTTTAACGTAAGATTTGGCACGTTCGAATTCTACAATGAATCCGTCCGTATCATTTCTTTCAATCTTTCTGCGAAGAATTTTGATGTGCGCCTCAAAACTCCTAACAGCGGGAAGTGTGTAAGGATTACACACTTGTATATCAGCATACAATTTCGCATCCCTACTTAACACCCGCCCCATCAGAACAAGCTGAAAGTAGAATAACGGACTTGCTTGTTCAAATAGAAGTTTGGGGTCAAGTTGGTGCGCTCGCATAGTGCCCAGCACACCCATCATTGCAATAAGTATGTCGTGCAGAAGCGATTGAACCATCGCTCCGTACACGTCATGCGTGTGGGGAGAACGCTCGACAATCTTCGCTTTTGTAAGCAGAAGAAATTCATCAAGCCAATCGCGCCATTTGTCGAGCCGTTCGACACATTTGATGATTACTTGGCCCTCAAAAGAATCAACAGAAGGAGCAGACATCGGATGAAGTCCTACGACTTCCGCTTTTGATTTGCGCATCGCTTCAATTGGAAGGACTTTGACCGATGTGACATCGAGCCAAAGTTGCTCTGACCGAGAAAATGGCAGAACTTCTTCAATAACTGAAACTGCTACGCGCGGAGGAACAGAAAAAATCACAACATCGGATTTTTTCACCACACCTTTGTTTGAAAGAGGTGTTTTGAAGTCTGAACCAATGACATTGAAACCGTTCGCGAGACAGAATTCTTTTAACCGTCTCCCGAAGTTTCCTTTGTCTCCAATAATGCCAATAAGAGATTTTTTCATTTCTCCCCCTCCTTCCTTTCGCAAAAACGAGGAAAGGAACCGAGTAAGAGAAGTTCGTTCTCACTCTCTTTTTTAAGTTTTTCTATTATTCTTTTACCGCTCTTATCTTCAGAGTGACAATCAAACTCGCAGTAAAAAGCGTAGCTCCCGAGAGTTCCGAGAGGAATGGAATGGATTCTCGACATATTCACTTTTTCTTCCTTAAGAACGGAAAGAGTGTCTAAAAGAGACCCGTATTTATTTTCTTTTCCCGGCAATCGAAACAAAACGGCTGTTTTATCTTTACCAGTCGGCAAAGAGATGGAATGCCCAACAAGATGGAAACATGTCGCATTATCGGGAGAATTTTCAATCTTTTGGCGCAGTATTTTGAGACCAAACGTACGCGCGGCAAAGATTGACGCGATTGCTGCTCTTCTATGGGTGCGACTTTGAGATACTTGTCGCGCGGCTTCGGCGGTGCTTGCCGCGGGAATTGTGCGTACGTTGAGTTTCTGTAAAAACTGCGTACATTGTTCAAGCGCGTGAGGATGAGAAATAATCTCTTTAATTTCCTCAACAGACTTAACGGATGAACGCACAATTAAGTGATGACTGATCGGAAGCGTCATTTCACCTATAACTTTGAGCAGTGAAGAATATTTCTGAGAAAGCCAAAACTTAATAACTTCTCCGACATATCCCGCGCTGCCATTTTCAATAGGCACAACGCCCATTCCCCCTTTAAGACATGATTCGAGGACTTCCCTATTTGTTCTACAAAAATTAATTTCGTAGCGGTAGTAAAGTCCCTGTGTAAATTTTTTCGCTGCCTCATGGGAATTAGTCCCAGATGGTCCTAAAACGAATAGCGATAAAGCAGTAGGAATAACGCCCATAACCAACTCCTTTCTATAGTTTGAGAAACTTATGTAAAAGTGCGATGTTTGCTTTCTTGTTTTATATAAGCATAAGACTCTGAAGTAAACAACGACCCGCCCTCACGGGTGACTTTGATTTAGGAGATTTTTTTAATTGCGATGGCAATTCGAGCTTTCTTGCGAGAAGCAGTATTTTTGGGAACTACCCCCCTTTTAACTGCCTTATCAAGAGCTCTTTGCATTTCTGGGAAGAATTTTACTGCTTCTATTTTATTTCCTGCAACAATAATAGTCTTCATTTTCTTCATAACTTCTCGTACGTCATCTTTACGACGAACATTAAACACACGCTTGCGAGAAGACGCGCGGAGAGCTTTTTTGGCTGAAGATGTAATCGGCATAATGTAGACAGAATCCTAACAGAACAATTAAAAAAATGCAATTTAAAAAATAGTTGATAGTCTGTAGTGAGTAGTTTGTAGAAAAAGACAGAGAAGAAACAATCCTACTTCTCTTTCTCCCCACTACTTACTACGCACTGTATCCCTTCGGGACATCTCCCGTAGGGAGACAAACTACGGACTAGTTCAATCTTTCTTTCTACTCACTACCTACTACCCACTACGGACTAATTTAATGTTGTATTATATGTACCATGATAGGAAGCATAAAAGGCCAAGTAACCTATAAAGGAGCGACTTTTTTGGTTATTGAAGCAAATGGGGTTGGATATAAAACCTATGTAACCTCTGCTATCCTTAGCCAAGCGCGAGAAGGAAAAGAGATTTTTTTGTGGACATATATGGCTGTGCGAGAGAATGCTTTGGATTTGTACGGTTTCCCTGAACGAGAAGAAATTGAATTTTTTGGAAAACTTATTTCTATTCCCGGTATCGGTCCAAAATCAGGACTTTCCGTATTAAACACAGCATCAGTGCGGTCGCTTAAACAAGGAATCTCCCTTGGAGACACGACTCATCTTGTGAAGGTTTCTGGTATTGGGAGAAAGAGCGCGGAAAAAATTGTACTTGGTCTCAAAGATAAACTTGGAGTCAGCGGAGATGAGAAAACTGGCATTGAAAACGAGATTGACGCGCTTGAAGCATTAACTTCTCTTGGCTACTCCCAACGAGAAGCACGAGAAGCACTTCAAAAAGCAGATGCTTCTATTGTTGATACGGGAGAGAAAATTAAAAGCGCGTTGCGTATTCTTGGTTCAAAATTAAAATAGTATGCTTTATCTCATTAAAAAATTAATTCCAAAGAAATTACTTTCCCTCATAATGCCACCATACCATTTTTGTATGGCACTCCTTGCCGCGCTACGATATGGCTTCCCTTCCCGAAAAATAAATGTTGTCGCAATAACTGGTACGAAAGGCAAAACAACAACAACCGAGCTCGTGAATGCGTTTCTTGAAGAAGCGGGACATACGACAGCGCTTGCAAGCACTTTGCGTTTTAAGATTGCCGATTACTCTGAAAGAAATATGCTTAAAATGACAATGCCGGGAAGATTTTTTCTGCAAAAATTCCTTCGAGAGGCGGTGAAAAAAGGTTGTAAATACGCCATTATAGAAATGAGTTCGGAAGGAGCAAGGCAATTTCGTCATCGCTTTATAGAAATTGATGCGGTCATCGTCACAAACCTTTCTCCTGAACATATTGAATCGCATGGTTCATTTGAAAAATACCGTGAAGCAAAACTTTCGATTGCTCGTCAGCTTGAACATTCAAAAAAACAAAAAACAACTCTTGTTGCTAATAAAGATGACGCTGAATGCGCCCCTTTCTTTGATATCACTTCAACCGAAAAATACGGCTACTCGCTTAAAGCGGTTGATTCATACAGTCTGGGCAAGGAAGGTATTGATATTGTTATAGAAGGAAAAAAAGTACACTCCTATCTCCCTGGAATTTTTAATGTCTACAACATTATTGCGGCAATGACCTACGCGCAGACTCAAAATATAAGTTTGAGTGAAATTATAGATGCCTTAAAAAAATTTAAAGGTGTCAGAGGAAGAATGGAAAGGGTGTATGTAACATCACCAACGCTCCGAAAATTACAAAATTTTGAAGTCATTGTTGATTATGCGCATACAACAGACTCTTTGGAAAAAGCATACAGAGTATTCGAAGGTAAAAATAAAATATGTGTTCTTGGTGGAACAGGGGGAGGGAGAGATAAATCTAAACGAGTGAAAATGGGTGAAATCGCTGCAAAATATTGCAAAGAAATTATTCTTACAAACGAAGACCCTTATGATGAGGACCCTCAATCTATCCTTCTTGATATTGCAAAAGGAATCCGTAACAAAAAAATACATATTGTTCTTGACCGACGCGAAGCAATACGAAAAGCGTTTTCTGGTGCTAAAAAAAGTGACGTCGTCCTTATCACAGGTAAAGGTACTGACCCTTATATTATGGATAAGGGTGGTGTGAAAATTCCGTGGGATGATGCTGATGTCTCTCGTGAAGAACTTGAGAAGGTTCTCTTGGCACGATAGTTTTTCTTAATTTATGCTATAAAGGGTGACAAATGCCAGAATTACCTGAAGTTCATACAACAGTGAGCGGAATCAACCGATTTCTTCGTGGTCTTGTTATTAAAGATGTCTGGACCAACTATTTTTCAGCACATTATAAAGGCAAGAACGAAATTAAGAATCCTGTTTATTTTAAAAAGTTTGCAGAGGATGTGGTAGGTGGAAAAATTCTTCAAGCAAGGCGTCGTGGAAAAAATATTCTCATTGACCTTTCAAACGGAAACACAATTCTGATTCATATGAAGATGACTGGCCATCTGCTTTACGGTCAGTACAAAAGACTTTCCAAAACAAAAGAGGGTGCTGTCTGGGAAGCTCCCGCTGACCCTCTTCTAAAGGATTCCTTTAATCAATTTATCCATCTTGTTTTCATACTTTCAAATGGAAAACATTTAGTGCTTTCTGATGTAAGAAGGTTTGCAAAAGTATGTGTATTCCCCACCAAAGAAATAGGAAAACAAAAAGAACTGGCTCAATTAGGACCTGAACCGCTTGAAAAAACATTTTCCTTGAATGTTTTTAAAGGACGTCTAAAAAAGAAAAAAGGACCGATTAAAAAGATACTGATGGATCAAAGTGTTATCGCGGGAATTGGAAATATTTATTCCGACGAAATTCTCTGGAGAAGCGCTGTGCATCCGCTTTGGGAAACGTCGACATTATCCGAAACATCTCTCTCGCGAATCTTCACCGCTTTAAAAACGGTGCTTAAAAAAGGAATTGATTTGGGAGGAGATTCGATGTCCGATTATCGCGATATTGAAGGTAAGCGAGGAAAGTTTCAGGAAACGCACAAAGCGTATCGTAATACGGGAAAAGCTTGTGAAAAGAAAGGTTGCCGAGGAAAAATCGTCCGCATTATCGTTAATGGTAGAAGCACTCACTTTTGCCCAGAACATCAAAAAGGCCTAAACTAGTAATATGCAAAATAACACCACCCTCCTTGTCATTGTGATTATTTTGGGCCTTGCACTATATGGCCTTGGCTCGGGTAACAACAACCAAGAGAAAGGTCCAGACGCTTTGGCTTGGTATACAGGACAAGTAAAACAAGGAAAAACAGCAACTGAAAATGATATCGAGCGAGATTTAAATGATATAGAGAACCGAGTGAACACTCTAAAAGAAGAGGTGGGAACTTTTGTTGATACAGAAACAAAATCTCCATACAACGGAATAGTTTCGATAGTAAATGCGCAAGATTTCGGTTCATCTGACCCAAAAAGAGAATACATCACGCTTTATGTGTCAGGAAATTATACGGGGAAAATAACTATCACTGGATGGAAACTACAAAGTGACACTACTAAAAAGAGTGTGAATATCCCGAGTGGCGCGGCTGTTTATTATCCGAATATCGCTACGCCAAACGAACCAGTTATGCTGTCTCCTGGAGATACTGCAATCATCTCAAGCGGCCCTTCTCCTGTCGGTTTTAATTTCAAAACAAACAAATGCACAGGATATCTTGGTCAATTTAATAATTTTCTACCTTACTTAAGAAACGAGTGCCCAAACCCTAAGGATGAAAATTTAAATTTTGTCCCCCAAACTCCTATAAATTTCACCTGTCTTGATTACATTGAAGCCCTTTCGCGCTGCCAAATCAACACAAAACCGCTGCCTTCAAACTTTACACCCGAATGCCATGCTTTTATCGCTGAAAAAATAAATTATCAAGGTTGTCTCTCGCTTCATAAAAATGATAAAGATTTTTATGGAAATGAGTGGAGAATTTATCTCGGACGTGGAGAGTCGTTATGGCTCAATCGAAGAGAGACTGTACAACTTATTGATGAGAATGGAAAAATAGTAAGTACCTACGTCAGAAATTAAACTTAAGTATTAGGAGGTATTTTCTGAAATTCGGAAGAGGGCAATACCTAAAGATACGGAAACATTGAGAGATTCTTTGATACCGTTCATTGGGATTTCTGCGATAATGTCGCACTTTTGAAGAACTTCGGTAGGTAGTCCTTCAACTTCATTTCCAAAAACAAGCACGTAAGATTTCTTAGGAACAACTTTTTTATAGTCAACGGCGGATGGTGCTTGTTCTATAGCAA
This sequence comes from Patescibacteria group bacterium, assembly GCA_038057845.1. Taxonomy (GTDB): domain Bacteria; phylum Patescibacteriota; class Minisyncoccia; order Phycocordibacterales; family JAGLPS01; genus JBBUCK01. The sequence continues at coordinate 5,763 of JBBUCK010000032.1, read as the reverse complement.
TACATTGTATATTATCTTTTTTGAGTGTTTCTAATACAGAAAAAATATCCGAAGAATGCTCCCAGAGAACATTTTTCTCCGCACCTAAAGAAACTTTTCCAAAATCTTTCCGCATCCTACCAAAACGGTCGCGTGGACTTGGGGTAATTCCTGTAAGAAAAATCTTGGAAACTCCGGCAGCGTCTGCGGTTCTGAAAATTGAACCAACGTTATAGATACTCCGAATATTATGAAGGATGAGGAGAATTTTCGGGAAGTGCTTTTTCATACAAATGTCTATGCTACAATATCACTATGCTTAACGTTTTTCCAGAATTGCTTCCCTATGGGCTCCTTGCGCCTTTTATTCTGCGAGTAACAGTAGGTCTTATTTTAATTAACCTTGGGCAACTTACACTCCGCGGAGAAAGAAAACAGTGGGAAACAATCGCGCGTTTCTTGCATCTTGTTCCTGAAAAAGTATTTGTCTCTTCATATGGAATGCTTCAAATCACGGGGGGGGTTCTCTTGATTGCTGGTGTATGGACACAAGCCGTTGCTGCCATATTTTCCGCAATTTTTCTTGCGGAATTTGCAATGGAATTGCGGGAAGAGGCAATTCTTAAGCGCAGCCTTGTTTTCTACCTTCTTCTTTTGGCAATATCGGTCTCACTTCTTTTCTCCGGCGCCGGTTTCTTTGCCTTTGATCTTCCTCTCTAGATAGTCGGTAGTCTGTAGTGAGTAGTTTGTAGTAGAGAGAAAATTCAGCAGTTTTGAGTTTTTGTCCTTGTGTGGTATAAAACCGTAATCCGTTAATTACACCCGCCCATAGTTCCCAATTTTACCTACGAGTCCTCGAGTAGTTGGAAAATTGAGGATCCCGAGGCTTTGCGAGGGACAGTGTGATAGTCTGAGTGTGAGTTTGAAATTATATATCCGCCCATAGCTCAGTTGGTAGAGCAGTTGCCTCTTAAGCAGATGGTCGCAGGTTCGAATCCTGCTGGGCGGACACGAATCAAAACATAGCGCCTAAGCGCTATTTTTGTTTACGTGTCCGAGACGGAATCCGCGAAGGCGGATGAGTCGGGCTCGCGCAAAAATTCAGGGGAATTTTATGCGTGAGGACAAGAAGAAAACCTGACCTGCGTCAGGTTTTTAGTTTGTCCGAGCCGGAGCGATGTTTCGAGCTTCGAGAAACCGCGAGGCGGGGCCGAGAGGCCGCCAAAGGCGGAACTCGTGGCGACACAAAAGTCTGTCCGAGACGGAGGCTGACGAACCAAGTCGGGGCCGCAGGCTTTTTCAGTAGAAAAAGACCTGTGACCGAATCCTGCCCCATTTGTTTTAAGACAGTCTATTATTTGTTATAATCAAAATCATGGAACAACCAGAACATTTTGTGTGTAAGGGAGAGTGTAAGGCAATTTCCGAAAAACCAGGAATTTGTACTACAGAAGAGTGCTCACGCAAAAATGAAGCCCTTGAGCTTTGTATGTGCGAGGATAATGAACATAAGGAAGAAGGCTCAAATTAGGATCCGAGTAAAAAACGCTCGAGCGCGATATCAAGCTCTTCCTCACCCCTACGAGAACTATGATAAAGATGGACTAAGTGTCCTGCTATTTTCTGTAGCTTTTCTTTAGTACTCTTTTCCTTCGACGTAAGTAACGTCGTTTTTATTTTCCAAAATAATGTTCCGTATATCTCTTCGGAAGAAACATCCTTCATAAGAGCTTCTCTGTATAATACCCACGCCTTACCTGTATCTCCCCTAACAAATGTTTCAGCCAAGTTAAATGTATTAAAGGTTACCTTTTTAGCAGTTTTGGAAATAATAAAATTTTGAACTTTTTCCGACAGCTTTTCAATGCGTGTTCGTAAAGATGTAGGTAAGCTTTTTTCAACAATCATAAAAATATTGTGTGAGTCTTTAAGTGAAGATAAAAATGGCTGTACGATTTCGACTATTGTTTTATCCTCAAGAAGAGAATCAAGAACAACAATATTTTTTTCGAAAAAAAGACCTTGAACTTGGATAAGTTCTTCAAGTTTCTCTTTTGACCAATTCTCTTTTTCGATCCGAACTATCGCGGCATCGGGACGCTTGAGACGTAGGGAATTAAGAGATGCTTTGAGTTTAGCTCTTAATGCTCCTGTATCGTCTCCATAAAAAAAGTAAATCATGATAGAGGGTAGATGCTCATTTCATCCCAACGTTTCCCCGTTTCAACATTCACTTCAAGCGGCACTCCCTTTGTTTTTTCTTTAGGAATAATGTTTTCCATAATGGAATGTATAGCTGGAATAACCATTTTTAAAGAATCTTCTTTTATTTCATACACTAATTCGTCATGAACCTGAAGAAGAAGAAAAACTCTATCAGTTAATTTTTTCTCTTTAAGGAAGCGGTTAATACGTGCCATTGCAAGTTTAATAATATCGGCCGTTGCGGTTCCTTGGATAGGAGCATTAGTAGCCATACGTTCTGTGGCGGCGCGAATATAGGGTAAGGATGAGTGTAGAGCTTTAAAGTATCGGCGTCTACCGAAAAAAGTTTCTGTGAACCCCTTCGCATACGCGTCTTTTTTTATTTTTTCAAGATAAAAAGCAAGTTCTTTAAAATTATCAAAATAAGCATTATAGAATTGTTGAGCCTCCTTCCTATCAGTTCCAAGATTTAATCTTAAAGCATTCACCCCCATTCCATAAAGAATTCCAAAATTAATAACTTTTGCCTTCCGTCGCATTTCCTTATCTACCTTATCAGGAGAAACATTAAATATACGTGCTGCTACCGATGTGTGTACATCACCGCCTTGCTTAAAAATTTCGATGAGATTTTCGTCTCCAGAGAGGAAAGCGGCGACACGCAGCTCAATTTGAGAATAATCGAAAGCAACAAGAGTGAAACCTTCTGTTGCGACAAACGCATTTCTAATATTTCTTCCCAACTCGGTTTTTATAGGAATATTTTGCAGATTTGGATTATGAGAAGCCATTCTTCCCGTTGTTGTACCCGCTTGAAGAAATGTCGCCCGCAAACGACCATCTTCACTTAAAAGTTTTGGAATTGCGTCAATGTACGTTGAGAGAAGTTTCTGAAACTCTCGATACCTCAAAACTTTCTCGATAATCGGATGCGAATCCCTCATCTTCTCAAGCTCTGATTCCTTCGTGGATTTTATTCCGGTAGTTGTTTTTTTATGATGCGAAAGCGCCAAATTGAGTTTTTCAAAAAGTATTTTGCCAAGTTGTTGAGAAGAATTGACATTAAATTCCTCTCCGGCAAGCGTCCATATATCCCTTTCAAGCAACGATAGTTCCTTGTGATATTTTTCCGAAAGTTCTTTAAGATACTGTGCATCAATTGTTATGCCGCGAGCATTCATTGATTTCACTACAGATATGAGAGGAAGTTCAATTTCTTCAAAAACCTTTTTGAGGTTTTCTTTCTCAAGTCTTTGGAAAATAATAGTTTTTGCTTCCTCAAAGGTTTTAACTTTTGTGAATTGATATAAGTCATCAAGGGCAGGATTTGCACTATCCGAATTAAGTACCCAGAAAGCAATGAGAGTTTTTTCAATATCTTCCGGTAAAACATTGGTTTCAATACTCATCAAACTTTCTTGTTTAGGCACTTCTTCTTTTTTTGTTTTATGAGAATCTTTAGATTCAAAAAGTTCATTTACCCGTGTTTTGAGACTCCTGAAATCTAGCTCGTCAAAAATTCTAGAAATTTTTTCTTTATCCAAAGAATCTTTCCATGTTTTGAGGGGTATGGAGAAATTAATCGGCGCGTCACGCCTGATTGTCGCGAGCATCTTTGAAAAAATAGCTTCTTCTTCATTGTCCGAAAGAAGAGCAATGATACGAGGAGAAAGCCCCGCTTCTTTAAATTTTTCTGGGTGTTTTTTGAGCGTATTGTATATTTTTTCAATTGAGCCGAACTTTGTAATAAGGATTGTCGCCGTTTTTTCTCCGATTCCCTTTATACCGATAATATTGTCGGAAGGGTCTCCTCGTAACCCTTTGAAATCAGGAAGAAGTTCTGGCCCAAAGCCAAAACGCTCTTTTACTGAATTTTCATCATAAATTATCGTATCCCGTATACCCTTCTTAAGGGTATACACTCGCACCTTACTGCCAGAAACAAGCTGCAGCGTATCCATATCTCCCGAAGCAATGATGATATCGATTTCTTTTTCTTTTTTTGTTTTCTCTACAATAGTTCCCAACATATCGTCGGCTTCAAAGCCTGCAAGAGAGTACATTGGAATTTGGAAAGCTTCGAAAACTTTTTTTGACCGCTCGAGTTGAAGAACAAGGGCATCATCCGCCTTGGCTCTACCTGCTTTGTAGTCTTCGTAAGCTTCGTGACGATATGTTGGCTGTGGTAAGTCATAGCAGGCAACGATGTAGTCGGGCCTGTACTCCTTAATGATTCCGAAAAGTATGGTTGAGAGACCGTAGAGTGCGCCTGTTGGCTCTCCTTTGCTTGAAGAGAAGTCAGGAAGAGCATGATACGCACGATGAATGATTGCGTGCGTATCGAGAAGAACCAGAGTTTTCTTTTTTGATATCGTTTTCGACATATCTATAAACGTATTATACGTGTTGAATCATCAACAAATTCAAATTGAATATTTTGAATTTCTTTAGGGAGAATATTTTCTACCCTCTCTGGCCATTCAATAAAAATTAGATTTTTGGGATTTTTTGAAATCTCTTCCCAACCAATAGAAAGCAAGTCTTCGCCGCCACTTAGTCTGTACGCGTCAATATGAATAAGTTTTTTAAATTTACTTTCTTTTGAAAGTGAATATATCTTTTCAATAATAAAGGTGGGGCTTGTAACTGTCTCTGTAACATTGAGCGCTTTAGCCACGCCTTTCACGAAAGCGGTTTTCCCTGCCCCGAGGTCACCACACAAACCTACTACTTTTGCTTGGCTTTCTAGGGGAGTAATAGAGAAAATAAACTCCCGGGCCAACTCCTCCGTTTCCTTAAAACTCTTTGTGGTGTGAATCATCATCAGGCTGATTTTAGCATAAAAGAAAAGGCTCGCTGTTTAATAAAACAGCGAGCCTTTTTGCTCTAAGAGAAGCTAATATGATTGATAATCTTCTCCTTCATCGTCTTCGGCAGAGAGCGTAGCGCGATTAATGTCTTCATTGTGAATAATGATTGGCGCCGGGTCCACACCATCACCAATGTATAAAGTGATTGTGTCACTGCCTCCATAGTTGTACTGTCTGCCACCTCCGTACCATCCTGGTGGGTGGTTATATACCCGCGGTCCCACGGAAGATCTTTTTCTTACGCTTGTGCCACGAATAGTTGTCGTGGCAGTCCAAGTTGTAGAGTAGTAAGTTGTGGAACGATACCTCTCCCTGATAAGCATAATACTATTTCCATAGCCATAAAACTTATCAGTGCCAGGATGGTAGGTCTTAACCAAATAGGTTGCTGACCTTCTTCCATGCCCGAGTATGATAAGGTCGTCCAACCTTACCCCAAAGACAACTTCTTTCCCGGGGACAGCCTTTCCCACCACTTTCAAATTACCCCCTTCCACCTTCTCAATCACCATATCCAACCCGGTATTGTTGATAACAACAATATTAGCCGCGATATAGGCGAAAGCTCTTGATGGAATCATTCCTAACATTCCTACAATAACCAGAACTATAAAAAGATATTTTTTCATGTAACTCCTCCTTTTTCAAAAAACTGTTTTTTTCTTTATCCGTCTTATCCAGAGCTAATTGTACCACCTTTAAAGATAAA
>JBBUCK010000031.1:59700-61503 GCA_038057845.1 Patescibacteria group bacterium | reverse complement strand
AATTTCCGCATGAGCGCGAGAGATGGCTTGACTCGTACGTAAACGCCCTGCTGTAATTGATTCTATCATATTCAGCATGATATTTTCGGTTGCTGTGCTGTCTGGGTCAATCCATGCACGTGAGCGAAGAGCGCCTTCCCAAAAAAGAATATTGTATGCATCGGAAGGTGTTTGCGAAAGTAGGTCTCGACGCACTGGAGGAAGTTTTGCGAGTGTACTTACAGCAGCGCTGCGTTCTCTGTCGGTAAGAGCCAGAGCAACCTGAATTGCTGCCACAATATTTTTGGAATTCTTCACTACCGAAAGTGCTTGCATTGAACCGTATGTAATCTTCGTCTTACTTTCACGAGATTGAGGAAATGGAGCAACGTCAAAATTGATATTGGGATTTTTTTCCTTAATTTGGCTAAATTCGCTTGCAAAACCAAAATAAATACCAAGGTCTCCTCCTGTAAAGAAATTGTCTGACCTCGGGAGTGAACGGTTCCAAGAATAGAAAAGCTTGATTGGATTAGAAAATTCCGTATAGAAATTAACCGCTGCTTCGGCAGGAATAACAGCTTGTCCCATCCGCTCATTCAAAACAACTGTGACAGCATTATCTGTGCGGGCCGTAATCGAACTTCCCGCCTGCATAATAAGCGCGCTTAGAATCTCCTTTGCATTGTTGACATTTCTAAATTCACCCAAGGAAACACCGCTTTCTGTGATATTGAAAGACTGGTCTTTTTTGGTAAGTTTTTGCGCAAGGTCAAAAAATTCATCCCAATATTCTGGCGCTTTGCTAATAGAAGCATTCGAAAACATATCGCGGTTCCAGTACATCACAAGCGGGTCAACGAGGATTGGCAAGCCGAGAATCCCTCCTGAAGTAAGATACAACTCTCCCTCTTCAACAAACGTGTCCTTGAATTTTCGTTCGCTGAATGTTTGGTAAGAAATTGGAAAAATCTTATTCTGATGTTTCCACATTGAATCGTGTGGAAGGAAAATGATATCGGGACCTTTATTTTCAGCAAGCGCCCCGATAAATTCCTGGTCGAATGTTGCGGCCCTTTTTTGGACGTACGTAATAATAAATTCCTTGTCTTTTCCAATAGGATAATCTCTCAAAAGAGTACTGAAACTACTTTCAGGCAGTATGCCCCAGACTGTTATATTATTTTCAGGTCTGGTAGAACTTCCTCGAGATGTAGAAAAAATAATGACTCCAACAACAATAAAAAAACTGAAGATAAGAGTGACAATAACTTGAAATCTAGTGTTCATTAATTATTTTTTAGAAAAAATTATTCCGTAATGATGAGCCCCTGCGCCCATTCGACGTTCAAACACGAAACCTGCCTGTTCAAAAAGTGTTTTAGCTTTTTCAGGAGAAATTATGTATTCAGGCAATGGCCCCATTCCACCGAAAGAATCTACCCACTCAACAAAAAAAAGACGGCCATTTGGTTTTAATATCCTTTTAGCTTCATATATAAGCGTTTCTCTGTCTGGTGTATGAAATAATATATTAGCAATTATAGCAGCGTCGACAGAATTCTCTCTAAGAGGTATTCCTTGGGGTTTCTCCGCATTTCCCCAGAGAACTTCAATATTGTGAATCCGCAGTCTTCCTGCTTCCTTTTTGAGCCTGCTTAATAAATCCTTTTGAACATCAATGGCATAGACTTTGCCCTTTTCACCTACTGCTTTTGCTGCGGCGAGACTATAAAAACCAGAACCGGAGCCGATGTCAGCAACATTCATTCCGGGCATAAGGCCCAATTGTAAAATATTTTGTTCGGGATCAGAAAACATGAT
>JBBUCK010000031.1:12668-59600 GCA_038057845.1 Patescibacteria group bacterium | reverse complement strand
TTCCGGGCATAAGGCCCAATTGTAAAATATTTTGTTCGGGATCAGAAAACATGATAACAGCTTTTAGAGTATTAGCTTTCAGCTTTTAAAAAAGATTAACACTGTAATTTCTATTATAACAAAAACTGTTCTTTCTGTAATAAGCAAGAGGGTGCTTTTGTCAGTAACATAAAGCATTCAAAAAACCTTGGATATATGCTGCCCTAAAAGCTATAAGCTATAAGCTGTAAGCTGTTTCAAAGACAAATAAGAGAAGCGATAGCGTCACCCTCGCGTAATTTCATAATGCGCACACCTTGCGTTCCACGAGACAATAGTGAAATTTCTTCAGTTCCTACTCGAATAACCTGACTTTTCTTAGAAATTGCTACAATCTCGCCACTTTGGGGTGTGACAACAAGGGCAGAAATGAGAGGGCCTGTCTTTGAAGTTATTTTTGCGGTGCGAATACCAGAACCTCCGCGTTTTTGAACTTTATATTCATCAAGTTTGGTCTTTTTCCCAAAACCATTCGCACTAATAACAAGGACCATTGGGTCTTTGCTTTCTTTTTTCACCACTTGGGCTCCAACAATCTTGTCGCCCTTTGAAAGACGAATACACCGAACACCGCCTGCATTTCTTCCCATTTCACGAACATCGGATTCTTTAAAATGAATGGACTGTCCTTGCGCGGTAACAACAATTGTCGTATCGCCTTTGGCGGCAAATGAACTCGAAATAAGTTGGTCCCCAGTAGCCAGTTTAATTGCGATAATGCCATTTCGACGAACATCATGGAAATTTTTCGCGGCAACTTTTTTCACATCTCCGAGCGCGGTCATCATAAGAATTGAGACGCTGCTTTCTTTGACCTCCTTAGACATTGCCAAAACGGATGTCACACGCTCTTCCGCTTCAAGTGAAAGAAAGTTCATAATTGATTTGCCTTTAGTGGCACGTTTTCCTTCTGGAATATCGTACATTTTTATCTGATATACCTTGCCACGGTCAGTGAAAAATAGAAGGTCGTCATGTGTTGAAGCATTAAGAAATGTCGTCACAAAATCTTCTTCCTTAGTATCAAGGTCTACAACACCAACACCGCCTCGCTTCTGACGACGAAATTCATCAGGATTTGTCCGCTTGATATATCCACCTGACGTCAACACAAGCGCATTTTCTTCATCAGGTATAAGGTCCTCTGGAGCAATAAGTCGCGCGCCTGATTTAACTACTTTTGTTTTTCTATCATCTCCATATTTTATAGAGATATCCGAAAGCTCTTTTTTGATAATTGAAAGGATTTTCTTTGGGCTTTCCAAAATACCCTTAAGTAGGGCTATGAGCTCCTGTGTGGCCTTAAGTTCATCTTCAATCTTCTTGCGTTCAAGGCCAGCAAGTTTCTGAAGTCTCATCTCAAGAATGGCTGTTGCTTGCCTGTCAGAGAATTTAAACTCGCTTCTAAGAGCTGCGTGCGCAGCAACAACATCGGCAGCAGCCTTAATAAGCTTGATAATCTGGTCAATATGGTCGAGCGCCTTTTTAAGACCAAGCAAAATATGCTCTTTATCTTCCGCTTTCCTTAAGTCATGTTCGGTTCGACGACGAATAACAATAATTCGATGGGAGATGAATTCTTGAAGAATAACCTTAAGTGAAAGTGTTTGTGGAGCGCCATTAACGAGCGCCACAACATTGAAATGGAACATATCTTCAAGTGCTGTGTGTTTGTATAGAAAATTAAGAACTTTTTGAGGGTGACTACCTCCTTTGAGTTCAATAACAATTCGGATGTCTTTAGTTGATTCATCGCGCAAACCTTTAATACCCTCGAGTTTTTTCTCACGCACCAAATCAGCAATCTTCATGATGAGGTCGGATTTATTAACACGGTATGGAATTGATGTGATGACAATCTGGTAATTGCCCGCTTTTGATTCAACAATTTCTGCAACACCTCGAGTGGCTACTCCGCCACGTCCTGTTGCATACGCGTGATGAATATCTTTTTCATTGAAAATAATTCCACCCGTTGGAAAATCAGGACCTTTCACAAATTCAAGAAGGTCTTCCGTTGTCGCATCTTTGTTATCAATCAAAAAAACTGTTGCATCAATAATTTCCCGCAGGTTATGAGGCGGAATGTTCGTGGCCATACCAACTGCAATACCTAATGTGCCACTTAATAGCAGATTAGGAACCGCTGAAGGCAGGACGGTTGGCTCTTTTTTAGTTCCGTCATAGTTCGGACGGAAATCAACAGTGTCTTTTTCGATATCGGCAAGCAATTCCATAGAAAGTCGCGACATCTTCGCTTCGGTATATCGCATGGCTGCGGCTGAATCTCCGTCAATATTTCCAAAGTTTCCTTGACCGGAAACTAATGGATATCGCATTACGAAATCTTGCGCCATTTTGACCATCGCGTCATAGACAGACGCATCGCCGTGAGGGTGATAGCTTCCAAGCACATCTCCAACAACAACTGCCGACTTTCTAAACTTGGCAGTTGCTACAAGACCCATGTGGTGCATTGAATAAAGAATGCGGCGTTGAACAGGCTTCAAGCCATCCCGAACATCAGGAAGAGCGCGGGCAGTAATAACCGACATGGCATAGTCCAAATAGGACTCTTTCATCTCGGTTGTGATACTTCGAGGGACTACATTTTGTCTCTCTGTTGGTGTATTTTCTTTATTTGTTTCCTTGGAAGAAGCCATATAACAAAGCCTAATTCTAGCATATTTAAGGCTGTTTTTAAAGAGTTTCCTATTCTCTCACCTGTGAAGAAGTTTCCTCACTTGTCGTACTATAAAAAGAGGACTTTTCTGAACTTTCGCTTGATGTTCCCGCGAAAGAAGAAGATGTAGCCATATTCTTAAGAGTATTGTTTATCTCGGAAAATGTACCAGTGAGATCTATGTAATCAGCCTTAACCTGATTAAAGCGTCCTTGTGCTTCTTTAGCAAAAATTTCAAAAGGACTTGCCGTATGTTGTATTCCCCGTCTCTCATTTGCTGAATTGAGGTAACGAGCATACAGGAAAGAAAGCCAAACAAAAATAATGAGAGTGGTTAGCAGAGTTACACTCACAAAAAGAATACGACGTCTTTCTTGTTCAGGCTTATGTAATATTTTTTCTACAATTTTCCACATATAGGGAACGTTATCGAAATGCTGGTCGGTTCACAACAGAAACTACTTATAAACACATCCACATAATTATTGAGCAGACAATGAAACAATCTCGCCGTTTTTTTGTTCAATATCTTTACGCTTGAGTGTAAATTTATCAAGAGCTTCTTGTGATTCCATCCCCCCTTCTTTAAGAAAAATCTTAAGTGCCTTATTATCTTCCCCGTAATTCATAGGAATAATTATTTTTGGTTCAAGAGAAACGGCAAGACGGTAAGCTTGAGACGCATTCAAAACTCCCTCACCCCCAATTGGTACAAATAGGATGTCTACGGTATCGAGTGACTCAAGTGTGTCGTTTGAAAGATTTTCATCATGGAGAGCGCCGAGAAAACAAAGATTCATGTCTTCAAGAGATACTGAATAAATAGTGTTCAAACGCTCCTTGCCACCATAGAAAGACTTTGAGGGAAAGCCTTGCACGAATACTCCTTTGACGTCATATTCCCCCGGTTCCGAAATTGCGAACGGAACTTTTTCACCAAAGGAAACCCCCTCAACGCCATTAAAATCTTTATCCCAAAGACTAATGAGAGCAACGTCAGCCCCAAAACGTGTCGGCTTAAATGATGACTCTTTAGAAACTGGGTCAAAAGCAAGAATTGTATCCCCAAATTGGACCTTAAAAGCCTGAAGCCCGTGATACGTGATAATCATGCCGATTAGTATAACCTGTTAAAGTTTGATAGTCTATTGAAAGTTGATTTTGTGACAAAGTGACCCCCGTTAGAGAAAGGTCGCTGCAAGCGACCGAAGTCGCGCCTCTGGCGCAGCGTTCTCTAACGGGGTGGACAAAGGCTTCTTTCGCGATATAATGTCTGTGTGTCCTCTCATTAAGGACTTTTTTGTTAGAAACAATTATTAGAAACCGAAGAAGATAACCTCAACGCGCCGTAGGCACGCAAGTCATAAAGTTTGTAAAGTTTATAAAGTTACAAAGTAAAGAATCATTTACTTTATAGACTTTCGACTTTATAACTTTATAACTCTCCAGACGCGTAGCGCTGTTGAACCTTCTTTGGAAATATACATTATGACTAAAGTAGTAGAACAACCTGCCCGTGAAGAAAACAGATACGTTGCAGGCGGGAAAGAGGAAAAAATAGAAGTAGCAACAGAAGAACAAAAGGACGAAAAAGAATCGAAAAAGAAAAAAGACTCGCCAATGGCGGCGCTTTTTTCCGATAGCCCAAACCCTCCAGCAAACGGAGATTTGATTGAAGGGCCTGTGATTGCCATTGTCAAAGATGCAGTCTTCGTTGACCTTAAACCATTTGGTACTGGAATTATATTTGGTAGAGAATATCTGAATGCGCGCGATATCATCAAGAAAATAAATATTGGTGACCGTGTTGCTGGTAAGGTTGTAGAGGTTGCGAACGAGGATGGATACATTGAAATCTCTCTTAAAGAAGCACGGCAAGCCCTTATCTGGAGTGAAGCAGAAGCACATATTAGAAGCAAAAGTGTTCTTGAACTTTTAGTGACTGAAGCCAATAAGGGCGGTCTTATTCTTGAATGGCAAGGTATACAAGGATTTTTGCCAGCTTCACAACTTAAGACAGAACATTATCCACGTGTAGATGACGGAGACAAAGACAGAATTCTCGAGGAATTGAAAAAATTTATTGGACAAAAACTTTCTGTCTCGATTATCTCTGCGGTACCAAAAGAAGGAAAACTTATCTTCTCTGAAAAAGACCCTGAACAGAAAAACAGGGAAAAGATTATTGACAAGTACTCGCTTGGAGATGAGATTGAAGGAGATGTCACGGGTGTCGTTGACTTTGGAGTCTTTGTTAAAATAGAGGAGGGGCTAGAAGGACTTGTTCATATTTCAGAAATTGACTGGTCTCTCGTTGAAGACCCTAAAGCGCTCTATCGTATCAATGACAAAGTGAAAGCTAAAATCATTGAAATTAAGGATGGCAAAATTTCTCTTTCTATCAAAGCACTCAAGGAAAACCCTTGGATTGCAGCTGAAAAGAAATACAAGAAGGATGACAATGTGAAAGGTGTAATTATTAAATACAACAAGCATGGAGCGCTTGCCTCAATTGAGGAGGGAATCGCTGGACTCGTTCACGTTTCGGAATTCGGAAACGAAACTGCCCTTCGTGAAAAGATAGAACTCGGAAAAACATATTCATTCAAAATCACTCTCTTTGACCCAAAAGAAAGAAAAATGGCACTTTCTTACATTGCAGAGTAAAAACCGCTCATCTTCTTTAAATAAAAATCCGCCGAGAGGGCGGATTTTTATTTTGGAGAATTACACACTTCTGTTGCCCTATCTTTTCCAAGAGTAACCAAAGTTTCAACCACCTCAACCGCCTTACGTGATATTTTTGAAAGAATTTTTTGTTCAGAATCTTTAAACTTCCCCAAAATAAAAGCATCTACTGCCTTTTCACCTGAAGGTTTTTTTGCTAATCCTTTCCTATCAATTGGTGAAGTACCGATTTTAAGACGAACAAAAGCCTCTGTTTTTACTGCTCTAATGATTGATTCCACTCCCCTATGTCCGCCAGAACCCCGGTTGAAAGACATTTTGAGTATCCCGAGAGGTAAATCAAGGTCATCATGAAGAACCACAAGGGTTTCGGCTTTCTTTTTACTTGTAATAAGTGTCTTAAGACTCTCACCTGACTTATTCATAAAAGTTTGAGGCTTCATTAACATCACTTTTTTACCAGAAAAATTTCCTGTAGACACAAGGGCCCTATATTTCTTATCTTCTTTCCATTCTGCAAAGTCGCCTTTTTTATAGATGGCATCAAGAAGGATACGCCCGGTATTGTGACGAGTATTTGTGTATTCTTCTCCCGGATTTCCAAGACCAACAAGTATATAAGACATAGGGGTTAGCTGTTAGTATTTAGCTTTTAGGAAAGAAATGGCGGGAAAAATCAGAAACTACAAGCTATTGCTCTATAAGCTAGAAGCTAATTCTAATGACCATATGAGCTTGCGTCAAGGTACACAAGCGTATTACAATTGAAAAATTCTATGGATTCTCTAGAAGAAAACGGCGAAGAACTGGAAAGAAAAAAATCTTCCGGCTTTTGGGAGGGTGTTAAAGAGTTAGTTCGCTTTACCATTCTTTCACTATTGATTATCATCCCCTTCAGAACGTTTATCGCCCAGCCTTTTGTGGTAAATGGAACGTCAATGGACCCGACATTTAAAAACGGGGATTACCTCATTGTTAATCAGATAAGCTACCGCTTTGAAAAGCCCGCGCGGGGAGAAGTAATTATCTTTAAATACCCCAGAGATCTTAGTAAATCATTCATTAAACGTGTAATTGGTCTTCCCGGAGAAACTGTTGAGATAGATGGCACAGAAGTAACTATAAAAAATGCGGAAAATTCAAATGGTTTAAGACTGTTAGAGCCCTACATCGTTCACCAAGGCAGTGCGAGTATGACAGTCACTCTTAAGGAAGATGAATATTTTGTATTGGGCGACAATCGAGCAGGAAGCCTTGATTCAAGATATTGGGGACCTCTTAAAAGGGACCTTATCGTAGGAACGCCGCTTGTGAGATTACTACCACCGCAAACAGTTTCTCTTCACCCAGGAGATTGGAGTACCCGCTACTAAAAAGACCCTATGATGCATAAAAAAAATAATGTTATTGTCCCCGAGAAGGAGCCAAAAAGAATTGGCCTTGCTTCAATTGTTGAAAAATCTGGAGAAATTGCCGTCTACTATGGTTTTAGTCCTATAGAAACGCCTTCTATTCAAGCTGAAGATTTGAGACGAGTTAAAGCGATTGCAAAAACGGGAATCAAAGACGATAAGGAGGAGGCTTATGAACTTCAAGAAAAAACACGCCTTCTTCGTCTGTATATGGAGGAGATGGATTCCTTTCCACAACATGTTTTTTTCTACTATGAAAAACCTTTAAGAGGAAGTGTGCGGAGACGAGGAAGTAATTTTGAATGTGGTCTCGATATTATTGGCTCTTCACGAAGCATTGCTGAAGCGATTCTTATTCATACATCACTCGCGATACTTAAAGAAGCGGGCTTTGAAAACATGGAAATTGCCTTGAACACCGTTGGGGACCGCGAATCTATTGCTCGTCTTGAACGCGAGCTTGTTGCCTATTATCGACGACATATTGAAGAATTGCCAGCAACAGAAAGACAATTATTTAAGAAGGATATTTTTGAAATCCTAAGATGCACCGACGAGAAACTTCAAGAATTTGTTAAAAACGCCCCTCAACCACTCTCAGCTCTTTCAGATGCAAGCCAAGAACACTTCAAGGAAATTCTTGAGTTTATAGAAAGTAGTAATATCCCTTATACAATAGACAATCGTCTTGTCGGCAATAAGTTGTATGCTTCTCAAACAATGTTTGAGATTCGCGGTGAAAAAGACGGCAAAAAAGAAGTACTTGGATCTGGATACAGATACAATCATCTCGCCAAAAAAACCGGCCTTAAGAAAGAAATTCCTGCCGTTGGTATCACTCTCTCTTGGAGAAAAGATTCAAAACGAAGTAAGAAAATTGTAGTCAAAAAAATACCGAAGCCAAAGTTTTATTTCATTCAATTAGGATACGCCGCGAAACTTAAGAGTCTTCCTGTTATTGAATCCCTGCGACGTGTTCATATCCCTGTATATCACGGACTCACAAAAGATAAATTCAGTGGACAAGCGACGACTGCTGAAAATATGAAAATGCCGTACGTCCTTATCTTTGGCCAAAAAGAAGCGATTGAAAATACAATCGTTGTGAGGGACGCAAAAACCCGTTTTCAAGACACAGTGCCTATCGCGCGTTTGCCTGAATACATAAAGAAAAATCGTAAAGAATAGGGAGAAGCTTGTAGTGAGTAGCTGTTAGCTTTTAGGGGAAAATTCTAGGAAAATGAAGCAGAGGAATTTTTTCTTCCTATCTTCCTAAAAGCTATAAGCTGGAAGCTGTTAAAGGGGTTGAACAGAGAAAACTAATATGGTAGCATTCTAATCCATGGCAACAAACGTAAAAGTAGAAAAAAGTAAGAACGAAAATAGTCTCGGCCTTCTCCGTCGCTTTACGAAGCGTGTTCAGGGTGCGGGAATATTGCGTAAGGTGAGAAAAGGCCGTTATTTTGTGCGTGAAAAATCTCCTGATGTACGAAAGAAAAAGACCTTGCAGAGCCTTATATACAAGAAAAATATTGAAAAATTAATCAAACTCGGCAAAATAACACCTAAAACATATAGATAGAAAGTGTTTACCTCCTCAATCAGCATTCACAAGACAATAAAAGGCAAGCTTCCACGCTTGCCTTTTTCAGAAATGAAAAATGCTGTCTTGGGGAAAAAGTATGTTTTGGAACTTATTTTTGTAGGAGATGCTAAGGCGCAAAGATTGAACAAGCTTTATCGTGGAAAAACATATGTACCAAATGTATTGAGCTTCCCTCTTTCACTTACTCATGGAGAAATATTTATGAACCTGAGAGTGGCAAGAAAACAAGCGCCTTCACATAGAATGAAAGAAGGAGATTTTATCGCTTTTCTCTTTATCCACTCCTTATTCCATTTGAAAGGATACGACCACGGTAGTAGAATGGAGCGAGGGGAAGAAAAAGTACTCAAAAAATTTAAGGTTAATTTTTCTTAACCCGCCTAACTTTATCAACAAGCCTCGAAACATCGTTGATTAAAGTTTTCAAACAGGACGTTTAATTACTATGGAGTATGTGAACGATAAAGTTTGTGCGGGCTAATTTTTTCCTTCCTCGTTTTAATCGCGCTTCTTAAAAAAGAGAGGAAGTATTTTTTATATTTTTCATAATGCGAAACATTGTTACAGGTATTGATATAGGAACCTACCAAGTAAAGGTTATTATCGCTGAAGGTATACAAAAGAACAGCGGGTATATTCCGCATATCATAGGTAAAGGAATGGCTGAATCAAAAGGCCTAAGGCATGGCTACATCATCAATACTGGAGACACCGTTCGAAGCTTAAAACAAGCAATGGCTCAAGCCTCAAAGGCTGCGGGAGTACCTATAAAACGTGCCTTTATCTCAATCGGAGGAATTGGCCTTTCAAGTTTTATTTCCCAAGGGTCAGCAACTATTTCTCGCGCGGATTCAGAAGTATCCGAACTTGATATGGAAAAAGCGCTTGAAATCTGCAGGAGTGAAATCCCCGCTTCGCTTTCTCTTAACCGAGAAATAATTCACACAATCCCCCTTCAATATAAAATTGATGGAAAGCCTGTTCTCGGCAGACCACTCGGAATGAGGGGTTCAAAGCTTGAAGTTAAAACTCTTTTTATTACGTGCCTTAAACATCACCTCGATGACCTTATAGAAGCGATTGAAGAAGCCGGAGTAAATGTGATTGATGTTATATCCGCCCCCATTGCTGCAAGTTTTGTTACACTTTCAAAAACGCAAAAAATTGCTGGGTGCGTGCTTGCAAACATTGGAGCCGAAACGCTCTCAATTGTTGTCTTTGAAAATAATATTCCTATATCTCTTGAAGTATTTCCTATCGGTTCTACAGACATTACAAATGACATCGCCTTGGGGCTTCGTATTCCTCTTGAAGAAGCAGAAAGTATTAAACTTGGAGCGGTAACGGGAACAACATACCCGCAAAGAGAACTTGAGGAAATTGTCAGCGCTCGTCTTTCAGATATGTTCGAACTTGTGGAAGCACACCTTAAAAAGATTGGCCGAAATGGGTTACTGCCTGCAGGTATCATTATTACCGGAGGTGGTTCGGGAATCGGCACAATTGAGGACTTTGCGCGTATAGCTCTTAAACTCCCTTCTAGACGTGCTGTGTTCCAATTTAAGGTCACAGAAGGTGAAAACCTTGATACTGCGTGGTCTGTTGCCTATGGCCTATGCCTTGCAGGTATTAACAATGAAGCTGAAGAATCAGGAACACGCCGTTTTGGAAGCGCGTGGCACAAAGCAAGAAAAACAATCTTTTCTTGGATTAAACCTTTTCTGCCTTGAGTTGATTCGTCAGTTTCCTTCTTTTTATTTCAACATATTTAAAGCTTTCCAAATATCATCTTCCGGTATACCAAATTTAAGAATTTCCTTAAAGATGTCTTGGTTTATCATTTTATGTAAATGACTTGGTATTACAGTAATCAAACTAGCACGCCCAGTATCATTTGGTTTCTTTGGGTCCCTTATCGTTGATGGATGTTTAGAGCCACGACAAACACGTAACTCTAGTCTTTCAGCGGCTTCAAGCCATTGTTCGGGCTTTTTTATATTTCCGAGACCTTGAAACAAATCCTTACGCTTTATGTTATTCGACATAAGGATTTATTAATTTAATTCGTTATTGTGCTAAATGAGGGTAACTTCTCAGGCTCACTTTCTTGGTAAGTAAAATAAGGACTTTCTTTATCCACGTTTGTTTTAACATCAAATGCAGCAAATATTGCATCTCTAATCTGAGACTCTATTTCAACAGAGGTAGGCTGGGGATTAGTGCCTCCCGCGATTATTCCATTTACTTCCTGACACTTTGCCATCCACCCCTCTTCATTTCTGTAAATCTTAAATGTTAGGCTACCGATTTGATTTATCTCATTTAGAACCCTAGCCCTTTCACCAAGAGAGATGTCTGCATTATTCCCAAACAAAAGCGCCCAATTTGGTTTTTCCATATTATTTAGAGAAAGTAGAAACCTACTTACTATATCTTAAGTGTATCAAAAACATATTAAACATGTGCAAATTAATGTCAATAAGAACCTAACACTAGTCTCTTACAAGCTAGCTACTTTTTATTTAAGTTTTGACCTTCGGAGAAAAGCTGGCACCGCTCCCCAATCATCTTCATTTTCTTCAATGATAGTTGGTTCTTTTTTTTGTTCGGTCTTATTTTCGGATGGAAGAGTATTATAAATTTTTCCTTTTTCTTCTTTTTCTTTATCCTTACCAATAATTGGAGGGAAAAGACTTACACGCTTTGAAGCAGGCTCGGGAAATCCAGTTGCAATAACTGTGATTTTGATTTCCCCTTTCTTTAATTTATCGCTGTAGATTGTTCCGAAAATAATTTTTGCATCAGGGTCAACAGATTCTGTAATCACTTTTGCCGCCTCTTGAATTTCATACATTGTCATATCGTCTCCCCCAGCAATTGAGAATAGAACGCCTTTTGCTCCAGCAATCGAAAGGTCGAGTAATGGTGAATTGATTGCCATTTTTGCAGCTTCAACTGCACGATTTTCTCCACTTGCAGTTCCAATACCCATAAGAGCGGAACCTGCATCCTGCATGATTGAACGAACATCCGCAAAGTCGATGTTAATCATTCCGGGTGTTGTAATCAAATCGGAAATTCCCTCAACAGCCTGTTTCAATACTTCATCGGACATTGCGAATGCGTCCCGAGCACTTGTTTCTTTGCTGATGACATTCAAGAGTCTGTCATTTGGGACAACAATAATCGCATCAACAACTTTTCGTACTCCATCAAGCGCTTGCTCGGCAATACGCATACGCTGTTGACCTTCAAAGAAAAACGGCTTGGTCACAACAGCGACAGTAAGCGCTCCGAGTTCTTTTGCCATTGTCACAACAGGCTCCGCGGCGGCAGAAGCAGTCCCTCCACCAAAACCACATGTAACGAATACCATATCAGCGCCCTTGAGCGATTCTTGAATTTCTTCCTTAGTTTCCTCAACGGCTCTTTTTCCAAGGTCAGGATTCATACCAGCTCCTAGTCCTCGGGTAACATTTTTACCAATTTGAATCTTCTTTTTAGCAAGAGAATGGTGAAGGTCTTGCGCATCGGTATTAATAGCAATAAATTCAACTCCTTTTACTTGGGAATTGATCATGTGATTAACAGCATTTTTCCCTGATCCGCCAACTCCTACAACCTTAATTCGGGCAAATGTTTCTACTTCTGGTTTAACTTGGGGCATAAAATTTATGTGTTTTGTGCCTCCATCATAGCAGAAAAGTCAAGAAAATGAACATATTGATTTTTAATCCTTTTGTGTTGAAATTTAAGGGGTTTTGGGCGATATGAAAGGTATTTTCCGCCTCAAAAACATGTTACAATGTTTGCTACTATGCATTATGAACTTACAATTATCGGCGGTGGACCGGCGGGTGTGGCGGCGGGAATTTATGCCGCTCGCAAGCAATTAAAAACTCTTTTTCTTACCAAAGATTTCGGCGGGCAAAGTATCGTTTCTCCAGATATTCAAAATTGGATTGGAACAATATCAATTCCTGGAACAGATTTTTCTTCTATGCTCGAAAAACATCTTCGCGCGTACGCAGGAGAGTTTGTTGATATTCGCACGGAAGAATATGTTGCGAAAATTTCAAAAAAAGCCGCCTTTGGCGAGCCTCGCTTTAAGCAAAGCCTAGAGCGGGAAGATGGGTTTGAAATTGCAACAGATACTACCACATACACAACTCAAACAGTTTTGATTACTACCGGAAGCGAGCGCAGAAAACTCACTATTCCAGGAGCAGTAGAGTTTGAAAACAAGGGTGTTACATACTGCGCTTCATGCGATGGACCACTTTTCTCTCAAAAAGATGTCGTCGTCGTCGGTGGTGGCAATGCAGGCTTTGAAAGTGCGGCACAACTACTCGCATACACAAAAAGTGTCACACTTCTCGAAACATCAGCCTTATTTAAGGCAGATGCAATTACAGTTAAAAAAGTTCTTGCTCACCCGAATATGAAAGCACTCACGGAAGTTACTCTTAAAGAAATTAAAGGCGACAATTTTGTATCTGCAATCATCTATGAAAAGGAGGGAAAAGAAATAGGACTCCCTACAGAAGGAATTTTCGTTGAAATAGGACTTATTCCCACGACAAGTTTTGCAAAAGATATTGTTGAACTTAATAAATACAATCAGATTATTGTTGACCCACGTACACAACGAACAAACGTATTGGGAATTTGGGCGGCGGGAGATTGTACCGACGGACTGTATCATCAAAACAACATTGCCGCCGGAGATGCGGTGCGTGCGCTTGAAGACATCTATCTGTATCTTCGGGCAAAATAAATGGTACCGACCGAGGAGCTTGCTCTGGACTCAATGTGAGCTCGAGGACTCGCTCAAACTCGTAGCAAGTCATTCGACCGCTTCGGCTCCGAGCCTCAGCGAGGACGAACGTCCCTCGGGCTGTTCAGTCCTGAAGACTTCACAGTCGAAGGAACTGAGACCTCGGGACGAACGTCTGAGAGACTTATTTTACAAGGTTCGACCTTGTGTATTTTATTTTACAAGGTTCGACCTTGTATTTTAATGTTTCAAAAAGCTTCTTAATTTTACAAGGTTCGACCTTGTATTTTAAAGTCCTTCGATCCTGAAGTCATCAGGACTGAAGGGCTAACGCCCTATAAGCTAGAAGCTGCTCCCTAGAAGCTAGTGAAGGCGTTTCGCAATCGAGTGCGGGAAAGAAGATTTGAAATAATAAAGGAAAGAAAGAGGGCAACTAAAAGAAGAAAGAAGTCTTTTGTTTCGGAAGGTAAGCCTAGGGCAGAGAAAGCGGAAGCCCCCTGCCCGCCAGCAGCCTGAGCCGCAGGCGATGGCAGGCGGGCTTGCCCACCGCCAGTGTGTGTACTTTCAACCGAATCTCTAAACGCGAGCACTTTTGAAAGAAGGGGTGAGAACGGAATATACGGCGGCATTTCGGAAATAACGGGATTGCTTATTATCTCTGAAGAAGGTTCTGGGTTAATAAACCGTCCAGTTGAAGAAGTTACCGTTGAAGGTGTGGTTGTGGCAACTTTTTCGGGAGCTTCAGTAATTTCGGAAGCCCATGGGTAGGGTGGAATTATCGTTATAGAACTTGTCGCTATGTTTGAATCCGCTACGTATCCATAAAAAGCCGTAAGCGATGGGTGACGGCCAACGGCTTTTACCTGCGCTTCGTTCGTATAAACACCCGGTGGCGTTTTTCCACTGAAAATCGAAGTATACGTTACCTCAATTTCCTCATTAGGATAGACATCTCCCAACTCCCATTCTTGTTCTTTTAAAATATCACCTGCTTCATTCTTGAGTGTATCAACGAGAACAGCATGATGAGCAATACCCCCTTTATTTTTTATAAAAATCCGATAGTTCGCTGTTGTTGTTCCAGCAGTGGGAAAGAAGACATCGTTTGTTTTTGTGACGATAAGCTTTGGGTCAGGAGTAAGCGTAACTTTCACTCCATTCCAGCCGGGAACGTAATCATGAGCAGTAATTGTGATTTTTTCCCTATTGTCTTTCACGTCGGCATCCGTTTCCGTGCTTGATACGACGACATTACTTGTAATAGAAGTGTCTTTGAATGGAACTCCGAGGACGCGCGCGTTATAGGAAACTCTTACAATTCCGCCCGCAGGAATATCGGGAATATTCCAAGAGGTCTGTCCGGTGTCAGGATTTTGAAAATTGTACCCGTTTTCAAAAGCCATAAATTCTTTTCTGTCAAAGGTGTTTTGAATAGTTACCCCGGAGGCGGTGGCATCGCCTCGGTTTGCAATAGTGTAATTATAACGCACGGTCTCCCCCACCCCGAAAAAGTTTTTTTCGGGAACCGTAACTTGCGTCCCAATCCAGAGGTCCGGCTGACCAAAGGAGACGTTTCCGGACCAGTCCCCGAAAATGTTTAAAATGGCAAGAATCCAGTTTTGTCCAATTACATTGCTGTTTGCAACGTTGATGATGTTTGCCGCCGCGTAGGCGTTGCCCGTGTATGTCTCACCGCCGGATGTTTTGTTATCTCCAGTCAATGCGTAGACCCCCACATTGTTTGAAATGGATGCGGTGTTTTGCGCGTTGAGCTTAAAATTGGAAAGTGGGCTAAAAGAAGAATCCGTTCCGTTCTCCTCGGGAAGTCCGAATAGTTCAACTCCGGTCGCCGTTTCTCTCCAAGAAACTCCCGGCGGAGCATTGAAGACATTACCGAGCCAATTGCCATGAATACGAACGAGAATATGCAATTTGCTCCCGCCGAAAAGATTTGAATTCACTTGATTGAATACGTTTGCGCCGGACGAAGCGTCTCCCGTTACTATAAGGCCTCCCTCCGCTTCGTTATTTCCCGTGTTGGCATCCGTGGAAACGTTATTTTCAATCGAGGCTGAATTATCGATGGAAATGTCGGTGTTAGCGGGTGTTGAACCATTGCCACGAAAGAAAAAGTTTGTGAAAAAATCGCCGTTTGGTAAAACAAGGTCGCCCCCCCAACCGCCAAAATTATTCAACGTAAAGAGAAGATAGTTTGAGTTGACTATATTCGTATTCGCGACGTTTATGACATTCGCGCCCGCGTATGCGTTTCCCGTTGCGATAAGTCCGTCTTCACCGGTTTCATTTTCTCCCGTGTTCGCGCGCACAACAAGAGTGTTTGAAATGGATGCGGTGTTTTGCGCGGATATTTCGGAAGAAGACCCCGAGGTCGCGAGACATTCCCCGTTTCCGCAGGATGGAAAAGAAGGCGACGTGGAAGCGTTTTGAAAATCTCGTAAATCAATATTGCCTTCAAGCCCGAAGAAATAATTGAGAAGGAAAAAAAGCGTGTAGGAATCAATGATATTCGTATTAACGAGGTTAAAAACGTTCGCCCCGGCGTATGCGTCCCCGGTGATAATGGCGCCATTATCTCCCGTAGCGGTGTTTTCTCCTGTTGTCGCGCTAGTTGTCGCGGTATTTTCAACAGTCGCCTCGTTTGTCAAATTGGTGTTAAGAGAAGAAGACTCTGCCGTATTTTCAGTATTATTTTGCGTTTCGGGAGTCTCCGTTCCTGCTTGATTCACTTCATTGGTATTGACGGTAGACCCCGCATCCGTAAGCGCCACCGCGTCTCCGGTAACAACAACCCCTCCATCCCCGGTTTGTACTTCGGATGTTGGCGTTTGGGACTCTTCGGCGAGAAGAAGGAGCGGTTGAAAAACAAGCGAAAAGACAAAAGCCGCCGATAAAATACGGCCTATTATATTTCTGGTATTAAAATGTAAATCGGGAAAAAACATTTTTAAATAATTGTTTGATTCGTGAAAGAAAGTGGTATTTCCTTTCCTGAACTGCTTTTTTCACTTGTTCTTGAGAAGATGTCGCGTTTGAACTTGTGGCTTGCGCTTTTACGGAAACGCGAGTTTTAACTTCCGCGCTTGTTGTCGCATACAAACTCGTTTTTTTAACCTCAAGCGGCGCGCTACTTTTATACGTTTCATTAATATCTTCGACAACAACGCCTCCGACAGTGGTTTTTACTTTGACTGTTGCTGTCGCTTCAGAAGTAACGACTGTTCCGCCTGAACTTTGATTTCCCGCGCTTGCCGAATTGCCTCCCGTATTAACAGTCGCCCTAACATTGTTTTCAACCTCAACGTATGCCGTCACGGGCAAAGCGAGAGAAAAAAGAGTAAGAAAGATGATTGATACACGTTTCATATAATTATGAAAGAACCCTTCGTGGCAAGGTTTCAACCTAGGTTAAAACCTTGCCAGAAGGGAGGAAAGTCCCTTCCGCCAGTTGGCGGAAGGCAGAATATTCCTCCTTTCATGGTTTAGCGTCGAATGCGAACGATGTTTGAGTTAACAACGTTTACCACTTCGCTATAGGAATCTGCTCCACCAGTCCTGATACCACCGCCACTTCCAGCGTTAGCGTTTGAAGTGTTTCCAGCAGTGTTGTGGTCGTTAGAGTTGCTGACATTTCCGCCGGTAGTGTTGTTTCCAGCACTTCCGCCATTGGCGTTGTTTTTGCCAGTTTTGGCCTTTGTGTCAACGTAGTTCTCCACATTGGCGCCATTGTTGAGATTGACATTGATATCATCAACGTCGTTCTCACAACCACAGCCAACCTCAACATCTACATCGTTAAAGTTGACACCATTGCCTACAAGTGAAGTAGCAACAGCATCGCCGGTTGAAATTCCACCGCCGTTTCCTCCGTTAGCGTTTGAAGTGTTTCCAGCAGAGTTGCCGTGGTCAGAGTTGCTGACATTTCCGCCGGTAGTGTTGTTTCCAGCACTTCCGCCATTGGCATTATTGCCGCCTGTTGAAGCCGTGGTATCAACGTCATTGTTGACGTAGGCACCATTGTTAACATTGACATTGATGTCGCTGTTATTCCACCAGTCCTCGTGTGCAAAAGCGGGTGAAGCAACGGCAATAAGAGCGAATACTGTCACACCTGCTATAAATTTTTTCATTTTGTTTTTTGGTTAATTTTTGTAATTCGTCCGCTTCCTCCGTCCCTTAAGGGAACACGGAAGAAGCAGACGCTCTCGACCTTTATGGATAAAATAAAATCCACATGTTGATTCAAGAACATTCACATCATCATTCCTTCTCGGAATCCTTTCTGTAAAAGTACGGTGAACGCTCCCGAAACAAAATATGGACTCTACATTCTCCTGAAAAACAAAAAAGCCACCTAAAAGACCTAACGGCCGTTGGTGGCTCTTTTATGCTCGCAGAAAATTAAAAAAGAAACCTTGTTCATCACTCTCATCCGTCTTGGTTTCCTCTGCAAGACTGTTATATGATGACTATATGATAGCAGTGAAAGTGGAAGCGTCAATGATTTTTCAACATTTTTTTGACACGGAAAACAGTTGTAATAAAGTGTCAATGGTTCCGTCTTCTTCGTAGTAAAACAAAAACCCCAAAAGGGGCTCTCAACCGAGGAAACTGGCCTTTACAGGCCAGAGATTGAGTGCCCCTTTCGAGGTTTTTTAGTTCTTAAGGACCGACGACTTCGATTCTAAATATAAACTCTCCTCTGTCAAGGGCGAAACCGGAACTCTTTCAAGGAACAATCCTTTACGTAAAATCGGAGCAAACCAGAAAAAAAGCGTTGCTACCCAAATCAAATTGATGAGAATAAACGGCGTGAATACAAAATCCGAAACAGTTATTCGGAAAATAATCGCTCCGACATTAAATACGATGAGTGAAAGATGCGGAAATATAAAAATAATATCACTCCTCTTGGGGTCATTAAATTTCTTTGTCACTTTATACGTAGGTTTGCCGGTAAAAAGAGAAAGAATCAAAGCTTTAAGATAGACTGGGAAAAGAGCCGCCCAAAACTGACTGCTTGAGGAATTTCTACCACCGAGGAGATAATAAAAATAGAGTGTTGGAAGAAGCGATATCAAACGCAAAACCACGTAGGACTCCGGTTCGGTGATGAAATAATCTCCGGTAATCAAAGCGAGACCGGGAAAGATGGAAAGAATAGGAATAGCAATGGCAGAGGTAATATAACACCATCCGAATTCAAAATAGTGAATCCACTGGCGAAAGGTAAGTTTATTTCCAAAAATAAGTAGGCGATGAAAAAAGAGACGAAGCGTATCAAGCGCCCACGTTCCGCGTTGCTTAAATATCGTTGGAAGGTCCTGCGGAGCGGTACCTCTAGAGTAGGGTTGATTAACATAAAGACTCCTAAAACCTTTGGAATGCAATACATAAGTGGTATAAACGTCTTCCACGACATTCCACGTTTGAAATCCGCCAACCTCATTGAGAGCCGTTCGGCGGTAAAATACGCCTGAACCGCAAGAAACTGCGGCATTGTTATCGTTCTTCCCCGTCTGCATGTGCTCGTAAAAGAGAGGGTCGTGGTTAAAGTCCCCTTCTGGCACATTGAAACTTTGCCTTGTTACAATAACCGCAAGTCGCGGGTCTTCGCTGAAATGCCCAAGAAGATGAGAAGCGATACGAGAGTCGGGAACTTGGTCGGCGTCTAGCACGAGCACGTACTCCCCTTGCGATTGGCTAAGAGCGAAATTGAGATTCCCCGCTTTACTGTGCAAGCGGTGCCCTCGAGAAAGATAGACAGCTCCAACTCCTTTTGCCAATTTAGAGATTTCTTCTCTAGCCCCATCATCCAGAATATAGACCCGCTTATTTTGATAATCAATTTCAAGCGCCGCTTCTAGAGTTCCTTTAAATAAAGAGAGCGGCTCATCAACAATTGGAATAAAAATATCAAGCGACCCACGGGCAGGAGTCTGCGTGAGAACGACATGGTCTTGTTCAGAGTGATTGAAAATAAACAGGAGAGCCAAAGACCCGATTAGAAGTTCGGCAAAAAGAAAAATCACTCCCATCAATCCCGTTACATGAAAAGATAACCAAATCAGATAGACGGTATTAAGTATGAGAACTAGAAACGCAAGTAGGCGGTGATGGTTGTTCATAATGTAAAAACGTAAAAGCAGTGTGTCCCAAAGACAATCCCACATTATCGGAAAAGCCTTAAAAGTAAATGAAGTCCTTAGTTAAACATCAGAAATTCGACTCTGTCCAATTCACCTATGATAAGGTATTGACAAAATAGAAAAAAGTGATAGTCTATCGCTCCAGAAGAACGTTCCTCACACAATTATCACTACAAAGGGAAAGGGGTGGGTATGAGCGCACAGGGCACGGGTCTCTTGGAGAAACAAGCAGTTTCTGCACCTTCACAGCAAAAGGCGGTGGAGAGAGAAAATGGTGGACAGAGAAAATTCTTTTCTCTGCAATTTGAAACCAAAGAGTACGAAAAAGGAATTATGCAGTGGGAAGCAAAGAAAGAGTCGTCTTATGGTAAGACCTTGGTATTGAGACCGCATCCGAATTCACCCTTAAAACCCACATCTCCAAATGAAATGTGGCGATGTGAATGTCAGGAGGTATTTTTTGAAACCGATAAGCTTGCAATTATCTTTGTGAGACTTATTGGCGAAACAGTTTTTTCCAAGGGGAAAGAACACAACCTTCGTTTTTTTAACATGAGTAAAGGAAACAATGTTATTCCCAACTGGAGGAGTGTTGAAAAAAACGCCAAGGGGCAACAAATTGTCTACGTCCCCGTGCGTGAAGGCAAACAACCAACAGTATCGAATAATTGTTGGAACACAAAAGAGGAGTTGCTTATCTCTTATGCAAACAACGGACAGTATCAGATGATCGGGGTAAGATTCCTCGAACCAATACCCCAACGCCCGCAGTCAAAAGACATGAGGAATGTGAAAAAGTTTGAAAAGAAAACTCGTGCTGACAACAATCTTCGTCAACAAGGTTTTCTTAAATAAAAAACCAGAAAACAACCCCCTAAGTGGAAATTTCACTTAGGGGGTTTACTTTTAATTAAAAGGAAAGAGCCACATAATTTTCATTATATGGCTCTTGGCTTAGGGCCGTGTGGGGAGGGGCATAAGAGAGGAAAAAGTGGGAAATATTTGACCTTAGAAATGGCTTTTTGCTCATTACTAATGGTCACTATTCTGGATTTGATGATATCATATTATAGAAAAAAGTCAAGCCCTCGTAATGCTTCAATCTCTTTTTGAATGTCACTGTACTGGGTATAAAACTCATCATTCTTTACTCGTTTTGCGTTTGTAAGATTTTTGTTCGCCATAATTATTTTCTTTTTGCTTCATTCTTAGCTCGCTCAATCATAAATCTTACCCCCTCACTCATGTTTTCATTTTCAAGTTGAATATCTGGATGAAGTTCCTGGAAAACTCTATAAATTTCGTCGGCAAAAGCTTGACCAACTATTGGTACTTTTTCATAATCAAACAAAACAATCTTGAATTTTTCAAGCCCGGCTAGAACTCTACGTGCTTGCGAACGAGAAATATGTACACCACCAGCAGTGAACAACTTGATTCGTATATCGGTTTTATCAAAACCATAATCTCCTTCCCCAGCTAAATTAGTATATTTTTTAAAAACATCATTTAAATGTCGGGCTGAGTCAGTATTGATTCTGAAAACTACTCTCGTTCCTCGTTTTCTTGTTGGTAAATGATGAATTGCTACATTTGGCTTGATTGTATTGATGGATAAACGATACCCAAAACTATCCAAAATAAAAACATCTCCTGCTTTTGAAGTGAAGAATATCCCTTCTCCTGAATGAGATTTTGGCATTGTGGTGGTCTTTCCTTTTAAGAGGTCTTGAATAGCTTCAATTTCTGATTTTAAATTTTTCTTCTTCATAATATTGCGAAATGCTCCCACCCCTGAATCATTCACAATAAAGGAAAGGTCTTTTTCGCGAACCGATACTTCAACTGAGATACTTTTTGATTGAGAGTGCTCAATGGCATTGTTGAATATTTCAGAGAACGCAAAAGTAAAAATACTTTTTATATTTTCTGGAAGTTGTGCAATGCGAGGAAATTTTTCTTCAATTTCTAAAAGAATCTTATGCTCCTCTAGTAATTCATTTTTGTATTTCTTTTTAAGTACGCTTGGTATAACTTCTGGATTTTTTGAGATATACTCTTTTGAAACATAAAAGGCATTACGGGTTCCACCAAGTTTGATAACTTGTTTTTCCGCAATTAGATCAGAAATTACCAGGTTTACATATTGACGAGAAACCCCAATCTTCTTGGTTATCTCCCCAGACGTGACCCTTCCGTTCTGGATAATTAGTTGTAGTATCTTTTCCTTATTTGTCATAAACAACTACATTGTAAACCAATCTATATTCAATTGTCAAGTAATTGTCAAGTAACCTATAATCACGGTTCGAACTTGGACATCTGGCGGAGGAGGAGAGATTTGAACTCTCGATCCAGTTTCCCGGATGCCGGTTTTCGAAACCGGTGCCTTCAACCACTCAGCCACCCCTCCAATATCAGGAAACGATAACATTTTTTGCCATTTTTTCAAAAAATGGTATTATCTTATTCGTTTCTTAGACGGCCCCATCGTCTAACGGTTAGGACATCGGCTTTTCAAGCCGGTAATCGGGGTTCGATTCCCCGTGGGGTCATGCCGATACAATCCCGCCCTTGTGGCGGGTTTTGTATTGGCATATGAATCTCTAGGAGAGATAATCGAAGGACGGAGTCCGCTTTAGGCGGACGAGTCGGGGTCGCGTAAAAATTCAACAGAATTTTATGCGTGACCGATTCCCCGTGGGGTCACAAAATAGAACTTCGGCAGGTGTAAGTAAAAAACTGGCGCGCGCCGAAGGCGCGAGGTCGGGCTGTCCGATTTTCTAGCAAGAAAATACGGATAGCCGATTTCCTGTGTCAAGAAAAATACGAGAATTTTCAGCAGAAAATTACCCGTGACCGATTCCCTAGTTACGAATTTTTAATATTGACTCTTTTCCCCAATATTTATCTGTAGCCCTGATGATTCGGGCTCTGGCATTCCTGGGCCATATGTCTGGTACCACCAGATTCCTCCGCCCACAAGAAGTAACAACACTACTACTAAAAGAATCGTATTTACATTGCTTGAATTATTCATATCTAAATTATAAATGAGTAATACTTCTCAGTGCCATTATATCACCACACATACATGTGCTATATTGAAACTGAATTATAAATAACCCTATCAATATGAATCAAAACGAACATTTGAAACCTCATATGTTAGAACGTTATAGTTTCTTGTGGTCAGAGGCGCGTTTAATCATTGCATCAATAGCATTGTTTATCGGTGGCTATCCTCCAATTCTCAAGATTACTCCATTGATTTTTTATAGCCTTGTCAGTTCCCTTCTTACAATCGCCTGGATAATTTCCGGTATCGTTTCTGGTTACCTCCTTTACCGTTGGAATCAAAATAATAAAATGTTGTTTGGCGGAAAGGCGCAAATGGATACAGTCGCATTTTTTGTAAACATTGTTTCAGGATTTAATTTAGGTATCACTGGTCTTATTGGAACAAACATTGGTATGTCTATTTCCTCAAATTACTATCTCTTTGTACTCGTCGGCATCATCTATATTTTTTCAGCAATGCATTTATTCAAACGATGGAAGGCGTCGGGAGAGAAAATCTTTTAATCTCAAATTAAAGTGCGTGGGAAGTTTTTTACTCTTTCACAAAATATAATTTTGCGGTAATGTTTTGATACATTCGGGCGATTAGCTCAGGTGGCTAGAGCGCGTCATTGACATTGACGAGGTCAGAGGTTCGAGTCCTCTATCGCCCACAAAATAACGAAGTGGGTATATTTTGTGTGGCGAGAGAAAAGCGCGGGGTGCTTTTCTTGGGGACTCGAAGCCCGATTGAGTATTTTTTGAGTTTTCTTAAACAAAGAAAAAATCCAATCGGGGTACTGAACCTGTAAGGTTCAAGTCCCCTATCGCCCACAAAAAGAGACCTGCCAACTTTGTAGATCTTGGAATCTTTTTCTACACTTATAATTAGATATTTTTAGAAAGAGGTATAGTTCCGAAAAAAATTACCTGAAAGCTGAGAAAAAACCGCTTTAAGCGGTTTTCATCTCCTCATATTTCTTTATTACCGCTCTTTGCTGTTCAGTAGCTTCCCTAAGAACATGCCTCATAATTTTGGTCTTATCTTTAGATTTTGCATTAACAAAAAACTCAGAAAAGTCGTTCTTTTCTGCTTTTTTTGGACTTTTCTTTATAAATAAACTTTTTAAGATATTCATCATTCCAATAAGTTGTTCAACTCATCCTTAGTATAGCCAGTACCCAAATAGCGGTCAAGTTCTTTTGTGGAAATGTTCAATCTAATATCACCGTCGGTGTTGTCCAGGTTTTTTGTAAGTAAATTTAATTCTATGGCTTTTCCAAAATGCTTTTTCGCTGAAATAGCATTATCTCTTGATTTTATCGTAGCTTCAATGAATTTTTCCTTAACAACCCTTCTTGATTCCACAGCTTCTCTTATTTGTGTGAATTTCCAAGCAAGTTCTGGTTTTTGATATATGAACCAAACCTCCACGACTCGTGAACGGTCAATTGACCTTTGTATATTGGCTATAGGATCAGCATATGCAAATGTCCCATCAAGAATAAAATTAAGTTTGTTATCCAAAGCATGGTCTAAAAGTATATTTATACCTTTTACGGCCGCCTTTTGAAAAATATGAGCATTAGTACCAATATAGCCAGGGCATATCTTTCTTAATTCATCAGCATCAATTAATATGGGCATACTGTTGAACTTCTTCACGAGACTTCTTGAGACCTCCGTCTTTCCTGCCCCAGGAGAACCTGCCATAAAAAGAGAAATTGGCGTTGAATCTGGTATATAAGAACTTTCTCCAGCAAATTTTGCTATTATAAAATCTTCGTTCTTCTTTACAAACTCTTTGGCCAAATTTTCAAGGTCATCATTTTCCATAAAATTTGTATTTATTTTATTGACTCACATTATACACGACTTTGTTTGACCACTTTCTCTTTCAGTCATAAAATATATTTTGGTAAGTTCAAATCACAAGGAAGGGAGGTAATCTGTGACGGACTGAAAAGTCTCACAAACTTTTTTTAATTTTTTAGTTATTAAAAAAAGTCCGTAAGACAAACTCCATTCAAAACAACCGGCTCTCATCTACTGCAGATAGATGAGAGCCGTTCCGTTTTTGTACATAATCTTTTTGACATTGCCTTTATAAAAGAGTAATCTTGTGGCCAGAAAGAAAGGAGGGGTGAAAATTGAAAATAACCATCGGAGGTTTAGCGGGAACAGGTAAAGGAACTGTCGGAAAAATCCTTGCCGAAAAGTTGGGGTATAAATTTATGTCAGCGGGAGAATTTTTCCGTAATATTGCCATTGGGCTTGAAATCTCTTCATCAAAGCTTGAACAACTGGCAATAGATACACCAGTTTACGACAGGAGGGTTGACGCCCAAACCGAAGAATTCGGGATAAAAAATGATAATTTCATTTTCGACGGCAGAATCGCTTATCATTACATACCCGATTCCAAAAAAATCCTACTCGTATGTGATAACTATGAGCGATTTAGGAGAATCGCTTTTCGTGATAAACTCTTGCTTAAAGAAGCAGAGAAAGTTACTCTGCAAAGAGAACGGGCAATCAGAGAACGATACAAAAATCTGTACGGGATACTTAAGTTTGATTATCCCAAAAATTATGACCTCGTTATTGACACCACAACTCCACGCGCCATAGACATCGCCTTTCAAATTGAGAACTTCGTGAATGGTGATAGACGCAAAAGTTCCGTTAAAGAATTGTTTGATACATAAAACCCCTCGTTTTGCTCAATGAGCAAAACGAGGGGTTTTTCTTTATTTTTTCTATTCAGAAATCGTCGAAACTTCCTGTGAGTTTTCTTGCGGAGATTCTTCCACAACTTCTTCTGGAATAATAACTTCTTCGGCAACAATATCTTCCTGCGCGTTTCCACCGGCTTCATTTTGGAGCGACACTATCGAAGATTCTGTAACAATATTTTGAGTCGTCGTTCCAATGCCATTATCCGGAATATCAATTATTGTTTCGTTGACGATATTAGTCACTTCCGAGGTTGAACTTGCATTTCCCGTCTCAATTTCTCCCCCGCCCGCGCTGTTCCCGCCCGTGTTTGAGGAAGTTTCCACAATATTCACAATTTCTTCGTTATTGTTAATTTCAATGTTGACGTTTAACGGCGCGAGACATTGCGGCACGTCTTCAGGATCAAAAACGCACTGCGGCCTGAACGGATTTTCATTTTCATAAAATTCATAAATACGTTGCGCGACATATCCGGCATCGTTAATCATTTTTTTAGTGGAATTGGAATCAGCCAAAATCGCTTCAATCATTCCGAGTGCTTGTCCCACTGTCGAAAACGGCGTGAGTGAAAGATTGCTGAAAGCTTCATCGCCGTCATAGGCTCCGGCGATAAGCGCAGTGAGAACAAGGCGGCCGGAAACGACATTCAACTCATCAGCCAACAGATGGCCTTTCGCTTTGCACAGTCGCGAGGGAATTGTGTTCCCCGATGGACAATTCGGCGTCCACAAAGCGCTACATATCTGCGCTCCCGTTGACGTGGCAAAAATATCGAAGAAACTGTCACTCAAAACATTGACCTCACTCATCCAGAGACTTTCCCCGCTTCCGTTTGAGCATCCTTCATGATTTGCCCAATATCCTTTTGACCGCGCATCGCATATCTGCGGCTTTTCAATCGGGTCAAAACAAAGGCTGTCCAACGCGCCTTCCCCCGTTAGCCACACTCCGATTTTCTTCACCCCTTCTTTGTTAATCGCCATGTATTGAGATGAATTATTTCCGAGGGAAGGAACGTTAATTGTTTCCTCCAAAATATCCGCCGCGTTATATACATCAATTTTTACTCCCAAGGTTTCAATATCAATCAAACGCAAACTTTCAACCCGCGTTGGCGCGTCAAAAGTAAACCAAACCCATCCGCCGTCAGGCTCATCGGAAGGGTCGTCAACGCGCAGGTCGCCATTGCCGTCCACATTATCCTGCGCAATCACAAGAAGGTTATGTTCAAGGCGGTTATTTTCCCCCGGTTCCCCATTCGCTCCGCCCGCTCCAACCCCAGGGCCGCCAAAATCACTGTTGGGAGTTCCTAAATCGGTATCTCCGCCGCTTGGCGCGTCGCTATTGAAAGCAACTGCCAAGTCTGGAACGCCTGCGTGGTTATTATCCGCGGAAATCGTCAATCCCCAATCGCTGTACTCGTTATCAAGAATTTGCCCTGCCAAAATCGCAAGACCGGAAGCGTCATTTTCAAATGTCGCCACAGTGCATGTTCTCTGTTTAATGCTGGCTGTTACATTCAAAATATGAGCTTCAAAAGCGCTAAGCGGAACAATAACATTCAAAAGAATAAGCAGTGAAGAGAGAGCGCCGAAATAAAAATTACGTTTAAGAAATAGGGAAGTGAAAGAAAACTTTTTTCCATTTTTCTTTTCTTCTTTTTTGGGAAATTCAGAAGAGGGAATTGATATCGTTCCCCGCACCACGACATAATTTGAAATCAGGAGTTTATCGAAAATTCCATCAACATTCGCGAAAGAATATTTGCGCACTTCAGTGTTCTTGTTCCATTTTTCTATTCTTTTTTTGTAATTAGTTCCCCGCATGAAAATTGGTCAAACTGTGCCAGGCTCGTCAAGGACGGCCCGCATTGATTCTGATATTTTGCGCAAACATCGTTATTCTTCCGAGCATTGGAATGTGAACCTTTTTTCCCCAAAGAATCAATTGTCTCCCGACAACATTTTCATACGGTGTCGGTTTGTCGGGGTCAAAGTTCGCGTCTCCTTTGGTCGTCAGAGTTTTTTCACCCATTGAAAAAATTCGGTGAATGGTAAACACTCCCGTCTCGGAGTTTTTGAAAACAATAACATCCCCTACCTTCAAATCTTCTTTGGCAACGCCTTGCACGAAAACAAGGTCCCCTGTGTGAAGCGCGGGCCACATTGAGCCTGAAGTAATCGCCGCCATCGGATATTCCGTACCAAGCCACTTCGTGAGAAGATGCGGCAGACCAAACACAAGCCCTGCGACAATCGCGAAGTAGATTACGATGTTTAGAACGGTTTTGATTATCATTCTCATTTTTCTTTGGTTTTACTTTTGACTTTCGACTCTTTTAGAAACGTGGAATTTTGAATAGATATACTCTTCCGTTATAAATCTTGTCTATTTCCGCTGACGCGGGAACATACGTCGTAAACTCAATCTCGGCATTTTCCCCCGCGCTCAGTTTAAAATTATCCTTATTCACATCCATTAAATCGGCAATACTTCCCCATTTGAGAACTACAATCTGCACGGGTATAAATGTGCCGTTTTGAATAGCTACCTTTCGTACCGCCCGCCCGCCGCGAGAAAGGTCTCCGAAATCAAGCGCTTTATCCGTTGGATTCACACCGACAATTCCCTCGCCGGGAACTACCCGCACGTATGCTTTGTATTTATTCGCGTCAAGCGAAACGTAGAAGACAAAGAGAAGAGGAAACGCCACTATCGCAAGAATTATTTTTTGCCGTAAAGAAAGTTTTTCTCTTTTTGCCTCTTCCGGCATTACATTTTTTATTTCTCCATTCATATTTTTAATTCATTAATTGCTCAAGACCCTAGCCCATCTATCACAAGTAGTTGAGCTAGAGATTGAACAATGAATATCTAAGCTAGGAGTTTAATTATCGTCGTTTGTGATAGTACACGTGATAGCTTGACCTTCATTGAGAGAAAACAAATCGCCAAGGTTTGTCGGGCAATTTGCCCCCGTAATCGAGGTAAAACTATATCCCGCCTTAGGATCCTCCGTGATGGAATGAGAAGAGTTCGCGGTCACCGCGACAGATGTGTTTTGCGGTACAACATTGCCATCTACACGAAGAGTGAACTGAAAAGGCGGTGCCGTCCCTGGGGGAGTGCCATTGTTAGTTACACTCTTAATGAGAGTAACGTTAGGCGCGATATCGTCGTTTGTGATGGTACACTGCTTATTCTGTCCAGCGACGAGTGTGATTTGACCGCCAGCATTACAATCACCACTAAATGTCGCCTGATAACCGGATACTCCGATTTCAGTTACTACATAGCTTCCGGGAGCAAGCACATTTGCTACTCCATTACTTACAGCGGTCGCGTCAACAAACAATTGAAAATTTGTTGCGGTTTCATTTCCTCCATTATCGGTAATAAGAATCTTATTAACTGTAAGTGTCGCCGTCTCCGGAGTAAAACTCAAATCTTTGACTTCAACCCATAAGTCACATCCAAAGAGTAGGTGCTCATTTCCGATTGGTTGGATGTAATCTGCGGCATCATCCCCAGTATGGCCGTTCTGACTTCCTCCATTTGCGAGAAAGAAGTCCGCCCAATCCTGCGCGCAATGATTTCCAAAGCAGGGAACTTTTAAATCAATGTTCCACTGGTCTGAAGTATCTTGGTCAGATTTCGCAAGACGTCCCCATTGTTGCCAAGTGAGAGTATCTTGAAGATCCCAAGTGGGCTCGCCATCGGAAGAAGCCACCAGAATGGGGCCGTGGAATGAGTAGACCGGACCAAGGTGTCCGCTCTCTGACTCTGGAACATTCATGTCATTCTCTCCATTTGGTGCTGTGCCGTCTGTGGTGACTTCGGCTTTGGAAAGATACGGGCAAAGAAACGCCATCAAGTCGTAATTCACTTCGTCTTTACAGACGAAGATATTTTCTTCCTCTGTAACTTGCCCGAATTGTGGAAGTGCTGGAATGACTTGGCTTCCTATTTCATTGAGTTGACATTTAGGCTTCTGACGTAGCACATACTCAATGTCATCGTAAGTCTGGTCCGCCTGGAAAGAATTTGACATACCAATAGTGAATTGTTTGTCGAATTTTTCCTGCGGGAAGACGGTTCCGAAGTCAAGAGAATAGACATTTGCCGTCAAAGCGTTATCAATCGTCGCCGTAACATTGATGACGTGGGCCTCATACGCGGAAACCATAGGAATCAACGCAATAGCTAATCCCAAAGCTGTTATTCCTGTTAATAATTTTTTCATTTCAGTAGTAAGCGCTTTCTAACAGTTTCCCCGTCTAGTTATTAAGCGCTATTTAGTTAGAGATCACTCTCATCATTATCTAGAGGATTGTAGACGTTGTTCAACATACAACCTGGATCTAACTCATCAGCAAGTCCATCTCTAT
Organism: Patescibacteria group bacterium; assembly: GCA_038057845.1. Classification (GTDB taxonomy): domain Bacteria; phylum Patescibacteriota; class Minisyncoccia; order Phycocordibacterales; family JAGLPS01; genus JBBUCK01. Next base: position 30,040 of record JBBUCK010000031.1, on the reverse strand, counting down.
CATTGTCTTGATTGTCATTACACTGAGTTGGTATACGAGATACACCAGTTACTTCTACCCAAAGGTTGCAACCAAAGATTTTGTGCTCGTTTGTTATATCCTGAGTGTAATCAGCAGGAATTGCATTTGGATTGATGCCCGTTACAAAACTTGCCCAGTCTTGAGCGCAGTAATTGCCAAAACATGGAACTTTCAGGTCAATTGTCCAGTTGTCCGTTGTGTCATTTTCTGATTTTGCAAGACGACCGGGTGTGTCGTTCCAATCAATGTAATAATTTGCTGCGGGCGGAGTTGTTGTGCCTGTCCCCGGAAGAACCTCAAATGGTTTGTGAAATGAATTTAATGACCCATCATTTGTTTGTCCAATTACAGTGCTTGAATCAGTATCATCGTCTTTACCATCTGGGTGTTTTGAAACATATTCACAAAGAGATGGCAAGAGGTATTGTCCATCTCCTACACCCGCTGGTTTGTCCTTATTACAATCAATCGTAGTTGAACCGTCAGTATTAACTACTATATGGCCAGTCCATGTTGAACCAACCAAGATTGTCCCATTTTCTGATGTCACGCCACATTTCGGTTTCTGGCGAATAATATAGTTAACATCGTCAGCCTGTGGTTCATCTTTAAAAGATTGCGAGAGGCTGATATTGAGAAACTTCGCAAGTTGCTCCTGTGGAAACACTGTACCGAAATTGAGGGCTTCTGTTGGAACCGACAAAGCATTCTCAATTTTCGCTGTAACGTTAATCACGTGGGCTTCAAAAGCGGCGAACATCGGCATCAATGCCACGGAAATGGCAACTGCCGAAAAGCCTGCGAGAATTTTTCTAAATTTACTCATTTTTTATTTTTAATATTTTTGCTAATAATGCTAATAAATTAATAAAGTGATAAACAAAAGAAACACCGAACGGTGCTTGATGAATATTTCCTCTTTACCATCAAGTGCGGCCCTAAGCCCGCCCCTGCTCTTCCTTTAACGACCGGAGAAAGAAGAAGCGGCGGCAGACCTGCCCGACTTGCTTCGCAATTCGAAGCAGGCAGGTTGCGGACTCGTACGTACTCCATAATATCGTTTGTCAAGAGAATATATGTTTAGGTAATACACTAAAGTCATCATTTGAGAGTGTTTGTCTTTTCATGTCAAAAATGTCTTTTTGTCCGAGAGAAAATAGAGAAAAAATAAGGTTTCCCTCTCGGACTTTCCTTGAATTTCAAAAATGTCGTTTACTTTACAAACACATTTCCCGTGCCCCAGTGATTTTTTGGTAAAATATTTTAAAAATAAGTAGAAAAATTACAAGGTTCGACCTTGTAATTTAAGGTTCGACCTTGTAATTTAAAAAAAATGACCCCCACGCACTCGCTACGGCCTAATACTATTCAAACGACGGCCTGCTCGTGCGGGGTTTCCTGCTAATACAAAAAAGGCGATGATATTTAATATCATCGCCTTTATGAAAACTCCTTAGACTTTCACAGTCCGCGCCCATTGAACAAATGTGGGAGGGAGAAGAAGGTCATTAAGCAAACATTCTTCTTTTTCTTGAATATACTCAACTTTTCCCTGCTTTACTGCGAGGATTAAAGCGTCATGGAAACCCCCGAGGGTTTTGTCGAAAATATCATCATAATGCTCCCATGGAACAGCCTTATCGTTCGCACTTCGTGTGAGAAGAAGTCTCGCACACCCAGAAAGGTTATGAATAAAATGGCTTTGATCAAACGCTTGTTGAATTGCCTCAAACAGTATAAAGGCATCTCTATTTGGACTAAGAGACTCACTCATAGTGACTAATACTTCGCAGATAATTCATCAAGTTGATATGGTCCATAGCCATACCCCTCCTTTCTATTTTTAAGAACAGTCTTTACTCCCCAAATTAACATAAAAAGAGGGGAAAGCAATCCCTTCTTTTTGGACTTTTCTACGCTTCAGCATAAAAATTCTTGACTGAATTCTTTTAATAATTGCTATACACCCCCAACATTAATAATATAATGTAATCAATTTTAAACGATCGTGTATAATTGATTACATGTGACTTCCTTACAAAACCCATTAAAAACAAAAACAAACGAACAAAAAGCATTTATTAAAAATGCTGTGCTGTCGACAATTGGATTGGTCGGGGTATTGAGTATCGCGCTCGTTGCACCTAATGCCATCCAACTTCTCAAGCCTTTTCTCAAAAAAAGATCCCGAAATACACATATCGCAGTCAATACAGCACTCAATCGCCTGTTACGGCAAGAAATGGTCTATTTTGAAAAAACAGAAAAAGGGACTTTTGTTCGACTTACTGATAAGGGAAAAATATATTTAGAAACGAATATCTTAAAACAGAAGAAACCGCAGTATTGGGATGGAAAATGGAGAATGCTTATTTTTGACATTAAAGAACACAGAAGAGGAACAAGAGATAAATTAAGAAGATCTTTGATCGATTTCGGGTTTAAACATCTTCAGCATAGTGTGTGGATTTATCCTTATGATTGTGAAGATATCGTGGTACTTCTTAAAGCAGATTTTAAAATTGGGAAGGATATACTGTATGTTGTTGCAGAACGTCTGGAAAACGATGGTTGGCTAAGAAAAGATTTTGGTCTGTAGTTCTATATTATTGTTTTAGTGTTGTATACTATCTTATTTTCTATGTAATCAATAATACACGGTCGTGTATTATTGATTACAAGGATTTATTTGTATCCATATTCTTAAGCCTGTTGGTAATCTTGAAGCTGGAAAATTACTTAAAAATTGTTAAGATAGAAAATCATGAAAATACTCGGTATTGAAACAAGTTGCGATGAAACGGCATTGAGCATCATAAACGCCACAGGGACGGGAGATATGCCCCGTTTTGACGTGCTATCCTACTCTGTTTTGTCACAGATAAAAATCCACAAACAATACGGCGGGGTCTTTCCACAACTCGCCAAACGTGAGCATCAAAAAAATCTCATACCAATCCTTAAAAAAACTCTCAAAGAGGCAGGGGAAGAAAAGGCGGCAAAAAAACATTTCAAAACCAATGTCGCAACAAAGATTATGAAAATTCTTGAACGTGAACCAGAACTCCTTCTCCATTTTCTAAAATACGTACCAACTATCGCGCGACCTAAAATTGATGCTATCGCGGTCACAAGCGGTCCGGGACTTGAGCCGGCGCTTTGGGTTGGAATTAATTTCGCGAAAGCATTAGGTGAAATGTGGGGGATTCCTGTCATTCCTATCAACCACATGGAAGGACATATTGTTTCCGTTCTTCTTTCCCAAAAAAACGGTGGGGAAGTCCCGACCTCGCATCAACAAGTGAAGCGAGTCGAGGCGGGCGTTTATCCTAAATTCCCTGCCTTAGCCCTTCTTGTTTCGGGAGGACATACGGAACTGGCGCTGGTAAAAAAGTGGGGTTCATACAAAATCGTCGGAGAAACTCGCGATGACGCTGTTGGCGAAGCGTTTGATAAAGTGGCGCGGATGCTTGAACTTCCCTATCCCGGAGGGCCGCACATTTCAGGACTTTCGGAAGCCCATCGCAACGCAATAGAGGTTTCAAATGTATACAAACTTCCCCGCCCTATGATTCATTCTGGCAACTTGGATTTTTCTTTTGCAGGACTTAAAACAGCAGTTCTCTATACCCTAAAAAAAATGAAGGTGGTTAACGCGGAAGCAAAACAAACCATTGCCCGTGAATTTGAAGAAGCGATAATTGAGGTTCTCGTTTCAAAAACAAGAAAAGCGATTGAAACATACAAGGCAAAAAGTTTAATTGTCGGCGGCGGCGTTATTGCAAACACTGCTTTACGCCGCGCGTTCACGCACCTCGCGGAGGAAATGGAAATTTCACTTCACATTCCACAAGCTCATGTAACGACAGACAATGCCTTGATGATTGCTATGGCGGGATTTATGAAAATAAAGAACAAACCTAACATTCTTAAAAAGAAAATTTCTATTAAAGCGGAAGGGAAGTTGAGACTCTCATAAATCCATTAAACAAATAAAAACCGCACGTTTCGGAAATTCCGAAACGTGCGGAGAAACTAACACAATCAGGGAGTTTATTTAGGGCATTCGTTCTTCTCGGTATCTCGGCTCATTCCATACGGCGGCGTAATATTCTACGCCGTCAAGAGAAGCGAAAAGAAACGGGTCTGTATCAAGATACTCGACAAAACACTGGGTGCGAGGGGCAAGTATTTTGATTTCTCTTGCCAGCAACTCCACACTTTTCGGAACGGCAATTCCGAGCGCGCTTAACATGTTGAGGTCATAATGAGCGCGTTGCCAAGAAAGCGCCTGCAATGTGTTTTGAAGAGAAAAGATTTTGCAGCACTGAATCTCCGACAAACTCATGAGCAGAGAATACAGTTTGCAAATCCCGACCCATGTGACAATCGTCGCAAGAGAGAAAAGAAGAAAAAAATAGAAGAGAAATTGAAAATTCTCGAACATCACTGCGGCATATGCCGTGGGAAAAAACAAGCGGCACGCGAGGGCCACAAACCCGATTTTGCATAGAAGGTGGAAATGAGGGTTTGACACTCCACCGCGCATACGCTTAAGAAACGTGAATCGTTCCAACTCAACTTCAAGCTTCTCTTGCGTTAATTCTCTGAAGACTTCAAGAATCCTTCTTTGATAATCCTTCACCGATTCAGGCGTGTAGGGCCGAATCCCTAAAAAAATAAGCGCCGTTGTGAGAGGGTCGGATTTAACTTTTGAGGAAATGTCCTGATGCTTCAAAAGACGCGTATATGACATCTTATACCTCCTTTTGGATGATAGTTTTGTCTGATTGTGTTAAAGAACCTCCTCAAAATGAAGAATAGCATGGAGATTATGAAACACAAGCCCTCAGCCTTATTGGCGGGGTTTTTAGATTCTATTTTTTGTCCTTATCTTGGTCCGACTTAAAAACAGAAGAGAACCCTTTATCTTGGGTAGGAGTAGGCTTTTCTGTTTTTCCTGGAAGAATGATTGGAGTACTTTTACTTTCTTCGTTCAAAGGAGTAACGGTCATCTTGGCTGCTGTTTCTTTCTTCATTTTTTCAATTGTCTCCATCGCCATTATAGAAGTAATTTTTTTGCTTCTATACCAAAACCACAAAATAACTAAAGTCACGAAGGCGATAAAAAGTGGAAGGATAATAGAATACACGCGAAGGAAGTAAGCTCCGGAAAGCGCGGCGAGAACACCGACTGCAAAGTACATTGCCTTGCGAGCTTTCAATTGATTAAGTGTTTTCCCGAGAGAGCTTTGGCTGTTCGCGATGAGCGTACCTGCGATGTAAATCACGACAAGTGCAAGAAGAAATGTGAAGAGAGAAATAAGAGCGTTAGGAATATTTGTAGGAAGAGTGAATGCCGCGGCAAGTAGGTTTGAAAGAAAGCCGGGATTTCGAAGTCCGAAGAATCCATTTCCTACAGGAGATACCCCATTTTTATTTTCAAGAGTGCCACTAACATCGCTTGGAATTACACCAACTTCACCCGGAACAATCACACCACCCTCAACCCCACTTGGAATTATATTTCCAAAAGGAGGAGTTCCGTTTTCATTGCCTGTAATGACGCCAGCCTCCCTTAGTGATGTAAGAAATGCTCTGAATGCATCAATTTCAGCCTGCTCAAGAGTATTTACTGGAAAAGCAGTCTTACAGTAGATTTCATTAACTTTCTTTTTGGTCAAGATATATACATATCCAGTTGAAGCCGTGTGGCCCCATGGAGTCAAAATCTCATCTTTGTATTTTTCTTGAAAAACGGAGACTGCAGCAAATGTTGCATCATCGAAGATGCCTGTAATTTGGAGTGCGCTAAATCCTTCTAATTCCTTGAGAAATACTTGAAGTTTCCGCACTTCAACAGGATTATTATTTTCGCCTTGTTTTAAGAAGTCAAAGAGGTAGTAACAACTTCCTCCACCTGTTGTTGTAACTGTTGTTTCCCCATTAGTTGAAGCGGCTATTACAGGAATAAAAGGAGTGGTTGGGCCACCTCCACCTCCCCCTCCACCACCTCCGCCACCACCTCCACCACCTCCGCCACCACCTCCGCCACCGCCCTGTCCTCCAGGATTAACGACAATCACGGTTCTCGTTACTTCCACAGCCGCGAGACCATTTGAGTCAGTGACATTATACGCAATGGTATTTGTACTTGGAGTTGTTGTATCAACACTTCCTGTTTTCACAATATTACTTGTGATGTCACCGTCTTCTTCATCCAATGCATTCGCGCCTTCATCTGTATATGTTGTACCGACATTAATCGTAATTGAGCTGCTACCAATCAAAGTAATAACCGGTTTGCTATTTTCATTATTTAAGTTTGGGTCGTATGAAGGAGTACTTGTAGCATTTCCGTCTGTATGACATGCAGGGTCAAGGGTGTCGATTTTATTGTCGCCATCGTTGTCCATATTGTCGGAACACTGTGGAAGCATAGTTGTATCGTATTTGTTAAGCACAACGAGCGTACGTTCCATATTGCCGAGAACTAGAGTAACTTGTCCGTCCGCATTTACATTGCGTCCTGCATCGTCAGTTGTTGTCGCAGTAAAGAGGGCATTGTCATACACAAAGAAATCAAAGACGTTGTTGACCGAAAGGGAATTTTGGTCGTTGTATTTCGTAGTTGTCGCCCACGCATTTGACCCGAGAATATTTTCCTCGCTGTAATAGTAACTTTGGAGTGGAAGGTTGCTGATTGTTATACACTCTGCATCATCATTGTTGAGAATAATATTTCTATTTGGGGTGAACGTAGTTGAACCCCAAGAAACAGTTTGTATTGTTGAGGATGCGAAGTTCGTTGTTGACGCAATTTTAATACTGAATGTTCCCGAAAGAAGGTTTGCTGAACTCGTTGCCACAGTGTTGTTCTGGTCAACAATCACCTTACACACATTGAGCGTCCCAGGGTTTGCAGGGAGATTTACATTAACAATACGCGTTACCTGTAGAGCAGAAAGGCCTCCTGAATCAGTAACATCATAAGTAACTGTGTATGCACCTACAATAGATGTATTGACTACTCCTCCATCAACAATGTTGGCGGTTATATTTCCGTCTTCATCGTCTTGAGCTGTTGCACCCGGATCAGTGAAGTTGTCTCCAAGAGTCAAGTTAATGGGGTTACCACCAAGAAGGCTGATAACAGGTCTTGTATTTTGAGGTTCTGTGTTTTCTTCACATGAAGTAACTTTTACCAATACAACAACGTCGTTAAAATCTTGGTCTGTGGTTCCAGTTGCAAGAAGATCCTCAAAGCCAATGGCATAAGCATCCGAGAGATCAAAGACAACAGCGTGGTCAGCATTACCATCGAGGGTATTGAGTGATTTTTCCGTAGTGAGAAGAGTGGCATGTGCTCCTTCACCAAAAGGCACAATAGCAAATCCGATTTCAACGGGGGAGGTGACGGTAACAGTGGTAGTCGCGCCCGGAGCAAGAATTGGGGTATTCGTTGCACTCATTCCCGAAAAATTACCGGTACGAAACAAGGGCGTGAAAGAGGCCGGATTACCTTTTTCGTAATAGCCAAAAACACTTTTATAGTTTGCGTAACTGGCGAGAAGAGTGATGTTAAGATTATATGTTCTATCCCCTGTTAGTTCCCATGTAGAGTAAGGGTCTTGGTCAGTTGTTGTACTCACTGAGTAGCCAGCATCATGCAAGATGATGTCAATTGCATGTTCGTCATTACCGAAACTGTTCCCAAGCGTTACCGAGACATCGGAACCATGAGGAAGAATATTCGAGAAACAGGCATTTACGGAATTTTCTTCGTCATTATCGTTTGAATTGTATGAGTTCGGATTATTAGGATTACCATCAGTATGACAACCAGGGTCTTGGGCATCAATTTTACTGTCATGATCATTGTCGATAGTGTCGGAACATGCAGGCACCGTCGGCGTTGAACTGGCGACATTAAATGCCACGCAATTGTATGTATTTCCCAAGACAGGATTATCAATAAAATCAAAGTTATCATAATTGAGAACATCACTATGGCACCACATCTCCGCGCTTACATTGCTTCCGGGAGCGTCGTTGCCGTAACTGTATGTAAAAGGAATATAATCTGATTTTAAGACTTCACGAACCCAAATACGAGTTGAACCTTCTAAGTCAGAAATTGTAGTTGATGCAACACCGAGAGTGTTTGTAACGCCAAAAGTTTTCCATTCGTCAAACGCACTTCCCGTATCGGTATTTCCTGTTTCGCTTCCGTCGGCTTCGCCTCTAAATGCACCCGAGAGACCGTCCACGCCGTCTTGTCCTGATTTATCTCCAAAACCCCATTGGAATTTCCATCCTGATTCTAAATGACAGTTTGGATGGGAAGCGACAAAATCAGAAGCGGTAGAAAGTGAGATGGCAAGTTGCGCGCCACTCCAGTTTGGCAAATCGGTTTCTGCGTTACAGACAACCTTTGAAGCCATAATTTTTACTGTTTGTGGCTGTGTTTGTGGAACTTCGTATGTGTTTAAAATAATAACCGTTCGATGGTGCCTTGAGTTAGTAAGAACAATGTGTCCGTCTGCATTTATATTTCGCGCAAGATCATCGGCTGGATTTGCATTCCACAATTCGGGGCTGTACACGAAAAAGTCGTCGAGGGAATCAACGGTAATACTTACTTGGTCATTGTATTTTTTTGATGCCCAATTGCTTCCGGTAGCAACTTCTTCGCTGTAGAAGTAAGAACCTGTGGAAGAAAGATTGTTTATTGTCACACACTCCGCATCTTTCTGATTGAGAATAATTTTTTTGTTTGGAGAAAAAGTAGATGCGTTAAAGGTTATAGTTTGGATAGGAGTCGAAGACGTTGCCATGATACCTTCACCTTCGGATATAACAATCGAAAACGCCCCTCCCGGAAGATTTGCTGATGTTGTCGCAATTGCTCCATTGTTATCCACAATCATCTTACAAACAGTGATTGAACCTTCATTGTTTTGATTATTTCCCGCAAAAGCAGGAATTGCTGAAAATGAAAATAAAGCAACAAAAATTCCGATTCGCGTTGCCCATATTCTTAGTTCTGAATATATATTTTTCATAATAACTTTATTGTTCTTTACCTGATTTGAAGAGAACAGGTAAAAACATGACGAATAATAGAACCTCCAAACAATCTTATTTAGATGTTTGTCACACTACTCATTTTTCTATTATTGTCAACGCTATCCCCCACTACATCACTTAAATGAGGCTTAAGATAAAGCTTTATTTTAAGCCATAATATAGAATATGTCTTTTATACCAAAAAAGTCCTTTATACAACCTAAAAAGTACTTTATGTAGTAATGAATTATTGATAAAGGACATTTATACCATGCTCAACTTCTACAAATGTCCTTTATAAATAAAGTTCTTTTTGTAATTTTAATCATTTAAATATTCGAGCAGAGAAATTCTGAAAAGCGTGCGAGCTATGCTATATTTAGAGCAATATTCTATATACTATGGATCCCGATAGTGTTAACCAGTTTTATTATGTCTACGTTGTTTTTGCTGTGCGGGAAGTATTAAAATGAGAGATAATCATATTACCAAATTAAACACTATCGGGATGGACGACAAACTGCTAAAACCTTACGACCCGAAAGAAACGGAAAAAAGAATCTATGAAGTGTGGGAAAAGAGCGGTTTTTTTAATCCTGATATTTGTGTTGAAAAAGGAGTTACAGACCCCAAAGCAGAAACATTTACAATCGTTTTGCCACCACCAAATGTTACTGGCTTACTTCATCTTGGTCATGCGTATGAATATTCTTTGCAAGATGCTGTTATCAGGTACCAGCGAATGTGCGGAAAACGAACGTTATGGATTCCCGGTACTGACTCAGCTGCTATAGCCACGCAGGCTCGAGTAGAAAAGAATATCCAGAAAGAGGAAGGGAAAAATCGACACAATCTTGGTCGACAAGAATTAGTACGTCGCGTTTCTGATTTTGCCAAAAATAGTGAAAAAACAATCCTGAACCAGATACATCGAATGGGCGGGTCACTTGACTGGAGTCGGTACGCATATACGCTTGATGAAAAACGCAACCTTGCTGTTTCTACTGCATTTAAACGAATGTATGATGAGGGGCTAATTTATCGCGGTAATCGCATTGTAAATTGGGATCCTAAAGGTCAGACAACTATTTCTGATGATGAAATAGTGTACGAAGAGCGTGACACTAAACTCTATACGTTTAAATATTCCAAAGAATTTCCAATAATGGTCTCGACCACGCGCCCGGAGACAAAAGTGGGTGATGTGGCTGTAGCTGTGCATCCTAACGATGAGCGATATAAAGCTTACGTAGGTAGGGAGTATAATCTGACGTTTTGTGATGTTCCCATTCGTATTAAAATCATAGCTGATCACTCTGTGGAAAAGGAGTTCGGTACAGGCGCGCTAGGTGTTACACCGGCGCATAGTCAAATTGATTGGGAAATAGCTGATCGGCATGACCTACAACGACCACAAGTAATCAATGAGTACGCGAAAATGATAGTTGAAGGACGTCTAAGTGGGAAAAAAACATTAGAAGCTTGTGAAATCGTTGTCGATTGGCTTAAAGAACAAGATTTACTCGAAAAGGAAGAGAGTATAAAACAAAACGTACCAACTTCTGAAAGAACTGGGGCTATTATTGAACCTCTTCCAAAACTACAGTGGTGGATTAGTGTCAATAAAAAGTTTACAATCCAACACTCTGAAATCACAAGTATCAAAAGCGGAGAGCAGACTTCTCTGAAAGAGATAATGCGAAAGAGTGTTGAAAGTGGTGCTGTGAATATGCCACAAGAAAGGTTCAGAAAAATCTATTTCCACTGGATTGACAACTTGAGAGATTGGTGTGTGTCACGTCAAATATGGTTTGGACATCGTATTCCTGTTTGGTACCGTTCGACCGGTGCTCACGGCAAGTCGGACGGTATCCCGAGCGATAGTCGAGGGATTGAAATTTTTTGCGGTGTGGAAGCCCCTGAAGGTGCAGGTTGGAAGCAAGAAGAAGACGTTCTTGATACATGGTTTTCTTCCGCCCTTTGGACATTCTCAACCCTCGGTTGGCCGAAGAAAACAAATGATTTAGTAACCTTCCACCCAACGTCATTCATGTCTCCAGCGTATGAAATTCTTCCTCTTTGGGTTTCGCGAATGATTCTGATGAGCGGTTTTCACCTTGGGCAAGTCCCATTTAGGACAGTGATGATTCATGGTCTGGTGCGAGATAAAACTGGACGCAAATTCAGTAAGTCGCTTGGAAACGGAATTAATCCACTCGAAATTATAGAAAAATATGGTGCAGATGCATTACGAATGGGACTACTTGTCGGAACGGCAATTGGTAATGACATCAAGTTCGATGAAGACAAAACAAAAGGATACAAGCACTTTGCGAATAAGCTGTGGAACATTGCACGCTTTATTCTTGAAAATACTGACGGCATAGATTATGCACAACTTGTTTCTCCTACTCAAAAAGATGAAGAAATTACGAAACAGCTTGAAGCGTTAGTGGCAGACGTGACGAATGATTTTGAAAACTATCGTTTATATCTTGCCGCCGAGAAAATATATCACTATATATGGCACGAAGTAGCCGACAAGATTATTGAAGAGTCGAAGTTAATTTTGGATAGTAAGAACGCAGAAGCAAAGCTTTCGTGCCAGTATACCTTGTATAACCTCTTAACAGTGTTGCTTAAAATACTTCATCCGTTCATGCCATTTGTCACAGAGGAAATTTGGAAATTTTTACCAAAAAAAGACAGCGATCTTTTGATGGTTTCAAAATGGCCTAAATAAAAGTGTATGGATAAAAGAGCTCACTTAGTAATTGTCGGTTTTGATGAAATTGTTGCAAATAAATATATCTCGTGCATTGAGAGAGCAGTCAAAGAAAGCCATGTTGATTCATATTCAATTATTGATCTTCAGTCACAAAAACGTGTAATTGATAAAAAAATACAGCAGATGAAGTTAAGACCTGAGAAAGTTTATTATATTCCAGATCCAAAAGGAAAAGGTGTGTGGTCTGATCCAAAAGACTTTGAACCTATTTTTGAAGTATTAAAAAAAGAAAAAGGAAAATTAAAAATTTATATAGCTACTGAGCTGAAGGCACATGAAGGATATCTTAAATATTGTGTTGAAAATGAAATTGATTCTTTAACTGAAAAGCCTATTTTTGCGCCCTTTGTGGCAGGTAAATTCACCCCTGCTTTAATAGAACAAACGATGTGGGACTTGGTGCATAAAGCAGAACAAAGTAATGCAAAACACTCGGTCATGACACTTGGTAGATATCATAAAATTTATAATGATACTGTCATTGATGTATTGAAAGAAAAATTGTTGGCTTTTAAAGCGCCACTTACTTCATTTCATTTTAGAACAGCTGGGGGGGTTTGGAACTTGCATCGAGAGTACGAAACAAGAGAAGATCATCCATATAAGTACGGTTATGGAATGTTAATGCACGGTGCATACCACTATATTGACTTAACTACACAGTTTTTGTGTTTAAATAAATTATTATTTCCAAAAGATACACTTACATTAACATTAAGCTCATACGCTGCGTATCCAGTAGATCAAAATGATCGAATTTCAAAAAAATTTAGTGACCTTTTTGACGATAATTGCCCGAACTGGTCTTCAATTGGTGAAGATCATTTTTTATATGGGGAAACGGATATTACTACCACATTTTGTTTACAAAATAAGGAAACTGGCAAAACAATTACATTGGGTACAATGTCGTTTGAACAAACGACGCCATCGATTCGTTCCTGGAAAGAAATTCCAGATAATATCTACAACAAGAACGGGCGTACTTCAAATGTTGATTTGGAAGCGCAACTCTCTACTCTATATTCGATAAAGGTAGAATGTTACGATGTTCCAATTCGTGGAGTTAAAGAGGTTAAAAGAATTGATGCTTTTGCAAGGGTGTCATCTCGTGCAAACGCTTCATTATTACTTGATGAGGAATATAATTTCGAAGAAACTTTTAGTGGTCTTTTCCATAGTGACAGTAATCGAAAGCTTATGTCACTATGGTTAAGTGGTGATGAAAATAAAAGTCAACTAAAACATCACGTTCCTGTTATGCGACTTGTTCAGGCTCTTACAGAATCGATTAAAAAACCTGGATATCCAATCACATTTAACCTTATTTAGAAAGAAGTCGGGATATATTATTACTGCATGAAAATTATTATAAAGAAAAAAAGTTTTATCAAGACTTTTTATGAAAATGTCATAAAAAACAAGTTACCAAATACAGAGAATTTATTTGAAGAAGTTACTACTGAGTTTAAGGAAATATTGAATGCGCAGCCTGTGCCTAAAGAAGCAAAGGCACTGGATTTGGGATATGGTTATGGCAACTATTCTCTAGCTATGGCGAGAAGGGGTTTTATTGTAGATGCTATTGATTTTATCCCTAAAAAATACTTTACTAATAGACTGCAGCTTGAAGAACAACATAAAAAAATAAAGGTGATTCGAGAAGATTTATTTTTCTTTGAACCTAAGGGTGATTTTGATTTTGTTGTTGCTAAGGATGTTCTACACTATTTACCTAGAGAGAAGGTCGAAAGTTTGCTTGATAGGCTTGTTAAAATAACAAAATCACAAGGGCAACACTACATTAGTATCTTTGTAGATATAAAAAGACAGTCTGATTCTGGAAAAATTCAAGTAGAAAACGAGGCTAATCTCTCCAGTGTAACTTTACTTAAGTGGTGTAATGAGATATATAAAAATTGGGATGTCTCAATAATGTTTGAAATCTACAAAGAAAAGGATCGATCGGGTGTTGAAGGTAAATTTTATTTTATAGCTAAAAAAGTAACCATTATCGCAAAAAAGGGTTCTCCCTTAGTTTGATTTTTATCAGTATGAAAGAAAAGAACACGAAAGTTATTAATGGGGAGAATTTTTTTTTCATTAAAGAAAGAGAGTTTACTTCTGTACTAATTTATAAAGGAACTAATAACTTCCTACGCTGTGGACCAAAAGGTATTTTGGAAAAAGAGTGCCTGACGCAGAAATATTTGTTAGAACTGGGATTCCCTGTGCCGAAAATATACAAGGAGTATAGAGAGAATGATACATTCTACTACATTGAAGAAATGGTAGGTAGAGTAAACTTCGAGACTCTTTTCGCAAGCGATAGTAAGAATGCTAGTAAGATTAAAGACATTCACTTTAAACAGTTTTTGAATATCACAGAATTATTTTTACAGGCTCAAATTAAGACACTAAGAGAATGCAATAAAAAAGAAAAGTTTACAAAATCTTTACTTCGGAATGATGTTCTTAAAGAAGAAAGACCTGATTTACATGAAGCAACAATAGAAGCCGTGAACAGAGCATTGAGTTCGTTATCAGTATTTCCAACAGCTTTAACTCATGGCGATTTTCATCCCGCAAACATTTTTCCAAAAGGGGTAATTGACATTGAAAGTTTTGGATATGCACCATTAGGTTATGATATGGTAACAAATATATACACCACGTACATTTTAAACTCTTCAAAAAAAAGCAATAACCCCCAAAGAACGTATTCATTCACAACGGTACAAATTGATATTTATTTTGATATGATAGACAGGGTATTAACGTCGCATGCATTACCACCATTGTCTGTATACAAAAATGATTTTGTGTTATTAAGGTTAATTTGGGCTGTTGTTAGAATGCATCAATGGCCCGGAACCCAGAAGTGGAGATACGAGCTCTATGAACGCGTATTGGATAAATTTTTAAATGAAGATGACATTACAAAACTTTTAGTTTAAATATTCACAAACACCAGATGATGGATCATTTTAACAACTCATTAAAAGATACACCCATCATAAAAAATGATGGTCTTTTGATAGTTGAAAAGTGGCCGCTTGATTGTGTTGAGCGAGCCTCGCCTCAAAGCGGGCCGCTTAACATTACAGCATGATAACTCCGTACCTTTTTTTCTTCGCGCTCTTGGGAGGAATTTTCCCTGCTCTTATATGGCTTTGGTTTTGGTTGCACGAAGATAGAAAACATCCTGAACCAAAAAAATTTATTGCTCTTGCTTTTTTTGCCGGCATGCTTGCTGTTCCATTTATACTTCCTCTTGAGAAAATAACATGGGATATTGTTTGCGGTAGCATGCAGGGAGTCGGTCAGAAACTTTCCTGCGCATCACTTCAGGACGTGAACCTTATGTATGCACTATCTCCATTCTCTATCATTGTCCTATTTAGCATATGGGCTTTTTTTGAAGAAATATTTAAATTTGGAGCATCATATTTGGCTGTACTGCGTAAAAAAGAAACCGATGAGCCCGTCGATGCGGTCATTTATCTCATTACAACAGCCCTTGGGTTCGCCGCGCTTGAGAATACATTGTTTATTATGCAACTGCTTCAAGGACCATTGCCGGAAGGTATTTCCAACAGCATTATAACCGGCAATCTGCGTTTTATCGGCGCGACACTTCTCCACACGGTCGCCTCGGCAACAATTGGTATTTTTATGGCCCTTTCTTTTTACAAAAAGAAACACGATAAGCGAGTATCTCTTTTCTGGGGAATTTCCTCGGCTGGCATATTGCATACTGCTTTTAACTTCTTTATAATGAAAGACGACGGCATACATGTACTCACTGTTTTTGTCTTTGTCTGGGTAGCGATTATTGCCTTAATGCTATTTTTGGAGAGAATTAAGAAGATTAGAACCTATAAAGTAATAAATTAGAATTTATATGTCAAAGGATAAACGATCATTTTTCGAAAAACTGACAGGGTCAATCCGCATTAGCGATGATGATATTCTCGATGAAGAGGTTCCCGAAAAAAGTGTTTCCCGCAAAGACAGCGGTTCTTGGATGGAAGAAGAAAATACGGATGGTCAGTTAACAGTGGATGTCTACCAAACTGCGGCGGAAATAGTTGTTAAAACAATGGTTGCTGGCGTAAAACCTGAAGACCTTGATATTGATATAACTCGCGACATGGTAACAATTCGCGGAAAACGAGAAAATGAGCGAGTGGTTGAAGAGGATAATTATTTTCACCGTGAGCTCTATTGGGGGTCATTTTCACGCACAGTTCTATTGCCAGAAGAAGTTGATGTTGAAGGAGCAGAAGCAATGGAAAAACATGGTCTTCTTATTATCCGACTACCGAAAATAAATAAAGACAAACAAACCAAACTTAAAGTCCGAAGCACAATTTAAACTAAAAATCGCCCTGAGCCCCTCGGTGCTGAGTCTCGGGACGAAGCGCAAAGTCGAAGGGCGATTTTTAGTTTGTCCTATTTTGAAATAAGTTTGCCTCCAATACCCATCACTAATGCAATCAAAGCAAGATTCTTGACGATGTACTGACCTTCAAGCGTCGGAGTGAAAAAACTTTGCCAGCTAATTTCTGGAAGAAGAAAAAGAGGCATAATCGTCATCACCATGTGAAGTGAGAAGAGAAAAATCGCGAGGCGTGTAAAACGAGGAAAAAGGAAAAGAATACCAATAGCCATTTCATATATAGAAAAAATAACAAGAAAAGTTTCAGGAGTCATTAAAGAAATAAGAAATGTCTTCTCCATAAGTTTATGAACTATTGGAATTGCCGCGCTCGTATCCAAAATTTTCAAAATACCAAACCAAAAATAAATAATGAAGAGCGCTAAACGTGACAGTGGAAGATATGCCCCACGGGCAAATGCAATAAAATTGTAGTCAAATCCTTCAATAAATCTTTTCATATGATTTTCATTATAACAAAAAGGCTGGTTTTTAGGGAAAACCAGCCGGAAACCAGAAATGTGATTATTGGAAGTAGGGACTGAAGACCTTTTCCTTCCGATAAAAAACTAGAGTGAAAATACAAGACACGACGTAGAGCAAACCAAGCAAGGTACTTTGCATAAAAAAGCTTGGTATAACTTTTTGCACAGATTCATGCCGGCCACATACTTTCAGCCAAGAAGGAATCTTGGAGCAGTCAATTTCGGACGCATACCATTCAATCATATTTTCACGAGCATTAACACGTATAAATGACAAACGGCCGCGCTTACCAAACAAGAACCACCTAATGGTGCCGTGCGCAAAACCTAAAACACACCAGACACAGAAAATCACAAACCACGCACAGAAAAACAGAATTAATATTTTCATTTCACTCTCCTTTTTTGTTTTGAAAAGAACTTATCTTAACCAGATGTTGATTGTATCACGTTTTAGTACAATAGTCAATTTTTGACCATTGTACTCCCCTTTTACCTTTAACAATCTTATTTTCTGGTGCCGAGAGCCGGATTTGAACCGGCGACCCCGCGCTCTTCAGGCGCATGC
>JBBUCK010000031.1:0-12568 GCA_038057845.1 Patescibacteria group bacterium | reverse complement strand
TCTGGTGCCGAGAGCCGGATTTGAACCGGCGACCCCGCGCTCTTCAGGCGCATGCTCTACCAACTGAGCTATCTCGGCGTATTCTATTATTTTACGTTACTGGGAAAAATCTTGATGTTATCTACCCGCCCGCCATCGCTTCGCTCAGGCGTAGCGGGCGGGCCAACTGAGCTATCTCGGCAACTTATTAAATTCTATTTTTCAAAAACTTTCTACCATAGCCCGTCTTAAAATACTTTTCCCTCCGTATAGCTTTCGCTTTATCCTGACACGCTTCATAATATAACAAACTAAAAGGTCTCCTAGAAGCTGTTGATTGAACTTTACCAGAATTATGCGCCAGTATACGATTTTTCAAATTATCAGTCCAGCCAGTATATAATTTAGTGTCTTTTTTACTTTTTAATACGTATGTATAGTGCATAACACATCATCAGAATTACCTGCCCGACATGCTAGTCAAAGCAGGCGGGCCTGCCCGCCAACAGCCTGAGCAGTAGGCGATGGCAGGCGGGTTTTTACCGTTTTCTTAAGAAAGCGTCAAATAACTGATTTGAATCAATACTCTGGCCAGTGAGACTTTCATAAAACTTGAAAAATGAGTCAAGTATAGGCTGAACATAATAATAAGCACCTATAGTGACACCTATGATTACAACCCAGTAAACTATGGATGATATCCTCTGCCAGACAAGCGCCCCATAAAGCTTTTTAAGAATTTTATTATTGCTTTCAGAAAGCTCTACTGCGTGTTTCAACATTCTTCTATCTTCAGAGTCCATACAAATTATTATACCAAAAAAGTAGCTCAGAAAGTGCTTTATATTTTTGAAAAGCTTTGCCACCGGCAGGAATTGAAACTTACAGTTTCAGTATCCCGATTGGTTTTTCTGTTCGCGTAAACACTCCAGAAAAAGCTCAATTGGGCTTCAATTCCTCCACGGAAACGCTCTGCGCTTCCTCGCTGTCATCTCGCTTCACTTAATGCCACCGGGAGGAATTGAACCTCCATTTAGGAATTAGGAACTCCTCGTTCCCCGCCAGCCTGACTTGCTAATTTTGCCCTTAGCAGGAATCGAACCTACAATTATTTCTTAGGACGAAATTGTTATATCCATTTAACTATAAGGGCGTCAGGCAAGTCGGGCAGGTATCCGGGTATCCATTGAATCCGGACGCTTTGGCTCGCCTCGCTCACGCTCTGGCGAAGCGGGTCGGGACCTCGTTCGAGTCTGAAGACTCTCAGAGTCTGAACGACCCGACTACTGCACGTCGGGGCTGCAAGAGTGTGAAAATACTATAGCACACAGTCTTTTTTACAAAAACAAAACCCGCTCTTAGGGGCGGGTTATGGGAAAAAATATAGTTATGCTGTAGCTCCTGCAAAAATTTGAGTGAGTCTTTCTTTATGAAATCCAATCATGACCGTTCCATTCACTTCAATCACTGGCACACCAAGCTGTCCTGATTTTTCAACCATTTCCTGACGCCTAGTAAGGTCGGAAGCAACATCATGTTCTGTGTAATCTACTTTATGCTCTTTGAAAAATTCTTTGGCCATCTTACAGTAAACACATGTTGGAGTTGAATAAATAACAACGTTTTTTGCGATATTGACAGTTTCGGGGGTAGACATAATTAACGTATTAAATACTTAGGATTAAATAATCCCGCCTGCCACCCGCCCGCTTCGCTTTGCGAAGCAAGGCGGGCGGGTAGCCAAATGCATTTACGTGGTTATATAGATGATACTGTAAACTATATCACTTAGATTCTAATACCACTTCAATCGCTCCGGCATTGGCGGGCAGGTGCGTTCGCCATGCCCCATTTAAAAACAGGGTCTAAAGATTATAGCATAAAGAGTATTAAATCCTTTGTTGCCGTCCCTCGCTCAGTAATGAGAAAATGTGAATCTTCTCATTACTCTCACTCGTTAGGCAATAAAATTATGGATTTTTAGCAGGGAAAATTGCACCCCAAAGCCAAGTAAACCAGTTGCTTTTTTCCTCCACCTCTCCCATCGCACGAGTCCTAGACTCGACAATAAGAGCCATCCTTTCGCCCTCTTTAGATACACTAAACTTATTGCGAATTTCCTCTTCAACACCCCGTAGAGTCTCAAGATCTTTTATATTTTCAGTAAGTACCTGTTCACGCTCACTAAGTGCCGTCCACTCACGCTTTGTTTCTGCAAGACCTCTTTTACTTTCTGCCTGCTTGCGATACACATCAAAAAAACCCTTTAAGGAAAAAATAGCAAGAATAAAGAGAACGATAAGAACGATATTTGAATATACGCGTCTTTCCTGTGTTCGATTTTTAGCCCAAGAATGCATGATATATTAGAGTATGTATAATTATATCACCGTTCAAAAATATGCTTTTTAACAAAAAACACAAAAAATTAGTACAGGCAATTTGGACAGTAATAGCCTTTCTTATTATCGTCAGTATGGTTCTTCTTTACACTCCCCTTTTCTATTAATCATTCTGCTCGCATCATTTTGAGAAAGACATCATGAGGGATGTTTATTTTGTTGCGACGGAGAAGCATCGCTTTCTTACCCTTCTTTTGTTTTTCCCATAGTTTTTTCTTTCGGCTAATGTCACCTCCGGAAAGTTTAGCAGTAACATCTTTTTTCATTGCAGAGAGAGTGTGAGAAGAAACAATTCTTCCCATCGCTTGGGCTTGAATTTTCGTGACAAACATCTGACGTGGAAGAATTTCAGAAAGTTTTTCTACCGCCTTCTTCCCTTCTTCTTCAACACTTCTCCTCGCAACCACACGAGTAAATGCAGGAACTATTTCTTCAGCAATAAATATATCGAGTCGAACAACATCTGCTTCTCGCATTTCACCGATAGTGTATGACATAGATGCGAAACCAGAAGAAACAGTTTTAATTTGGTCGAAGAAATTGCGCATAAGTTCCCGAAGGGGCATATGAATCGTAAGAGAAACACGTTTATCTCCGAAAGACTCTGTTTCGAGAACTTCCGCTTCGTAGTCATAGAGAATTTGCACGACAGCACCGAGATATTCGCTTGGAGTGAAAATTTTAACCTCTGCCCAAGGTTCTTGTATTTTCACAACTTCACCGTGCTCAGGAAAAAATGCGGGCGAGTACACTGTGACTTCTTTGCCATTTCTTAAAAAAACCTTGTAGGTAATGCTTGGTGTCGTTACAACAAGATTTAAACTAAATTCACGGCGTAAGCGTTCGGTAATGATTTCAAGATGAAGCATGCCAAGAAAGCCGCAACGAAAACCTCGTCCGAGTGCTCCTGAAGATTCTTCTTCATAAGAAAAGGAAGCATCAGAAAGACGTAACCTGCCAAGAGATTGTTTAAGTAGCGCAAAATCATCCTGACTTTCGGGATATACAGATGCCCAGACTACTGGATTGGGGTTCATGTAGCCTGCAAGAGGTGGAAAAGGGTCGGCTCCGCTTGCTACAGTGTCCCCGACCCCGGCAAAGCCTGATTCTTTGATACCCGTAATAATATAGCCAATTTCCCCTGCCGACAGAGATTCTACTGGTATGCCCTCGGGCGAGAAAATACCAACCTCTAGGGCGGCAAATTTTCTTTCCGCAACTTTAAAAACAAGAGAGTCATTCTTTTTGACCATTCCATTCATCACTCGCATATATACAATGATTCCCTTGTGATTTGAATATGAAAAATCAAAAACAAGTGAGCGAAATGTTTTACTTCCAAGAATTTCCTCATGTGGAGAAGGAATCCTCCTAATGACTTCGTGAACCAAGTGTAGAACTCCCTCCCCTGTTTTTCCAGATGTTTCTACAATGTCTAACTCCTCACAAGAAAGAAGTTTTATGATTTCTGCTTTTACTTCTGCTTTGCGTGACAATGGTGAGTCAATCTTACTTAGGACAGGAATGATGGTAAGTCCAAGGTCACGCGCCATATTGAGAGTTGTAAGCGTCTGCGCTTGAACTCCTTGAGTAGAATCAACAAGTAATAAACATCCTTCAACTGCACGAAGAGCCCGAGAAACTTCGTATGAAAAATCTATGTGCCCGGGCGTATCGATGAGGTTTAAGATATATTCCTGCCCCTCGGCTCCAGAAGCCTCGGGACGGTTCGAATGATATATCATCCGAACCGGCTGCATTTTGATGGTGATTCCCCGCTCACGCTCAAGCTCCATATTGTCGAGTACCTGTTCACGCATTTTTCGTGTTTCAATAGTTTTGGTAATTTCAAGTAGCCTATCGGCAAGAGTACTCTTCCCGTGATCAATATGAGCGATGATGGAGAAATTTCTAATGCGATCCATCCCGTTTAGAGACAGGTCGCGGTCGAGGCGTCCTGTGTGTATTTATTCTTATAAAAATTTACTCGACTTATATTCATATTACATAGCTTACTGCATTGCGCGACCGCGGTCTCTAACGGGATCCATAGATGATTATACTAGCCGAAATATATGAAAAACTCTAGCCTGCCCGACATGCTAGTCAAAGCAGGCGGGCCTGCCCGACATGCTAGTCAAAGCAGGCGGGCTTGTCCGCCAAACTTTATTACGGAAAGTAAACAACAAAAAAGACGCGTGTTTGAAAACAGAAAAATCTTTTACTGCCCACTTGTATTCTAGGATAAAGTTAGGTGGGCTTGTCCGGCCAGGGCCTGCCCGCCAATGCCAGAGCGATAGGCGACCCCGCCCCGACTCGCTTCGCGATTCGAAGCGGGCGGGTGGCAGGCGGGGAAGATTTAGACCAAATCAGTGTCGGGACTAATAGCTTTAACCTTCCAGATTTTTTGCTTAAGTGCCTTTGTTATTTCTTTAAGCTCATTGTTTTCAAGAAGTTGTAAAACAAAAATACCAATCGTAATACCGATTATCCCTGAAAGAAGTCCCTGCATAAAAATACCAGTAAATGTTTGGATATCAAAAATACCACTAAAGATATTGAGTGAAAGATAGGAGTAAAATCCCATAAGAACAGACGCAGAAAAAATGTGGAAAAATGTCGTAAAGAGGGGCTGTGAAAAGCGATTGAAATCACGTTCAAAGGAAATCCAAAGTGCAAGGCCAGTAAAAATAGAGCCGATAGAATATGCAAGTGGGAGTATGAGAATCTCCGTTCCAGAAATATCTTCAACACGCAGTAATGATTCTATAAAAAACTGAAATACGGGAGATGTTTTGAACACGTCAATAAGAAAGAAGGCGGAAAAAACTGTAAGGCCCCCACCCAAGAGACTGATGAGAAGTGGTTTAAGTGTTTTACCTGCAGAATAGTACCCACGAACAAGAAGCAACGTAAGGCTTTGAAACACGCATGAAATCGCGAAAAGGGCGAGCGCCGCGGCAGTAAGTCTCGTATCGAACCAATCAAATTGCCCCGACCCCAAGATAACACGCACAATTTGTGCACGAAGAACAATAAACAGTATGGTAAAAGGAATAGACCAAAAAATAATATGACGAGCAGATTCGCGTATATGTTCAAGAAATTGCTTTTGTTCACCATTTGAAAACAAACGTGCAAGTGTTGGAAAAGCAGCCAATGAATAACTGACACCGATGATAGAAAGAGGGACTGATTGAAGATTGAAAGAGAAATTAAAAATAGAAATTGAACCTTCTCTTTCAAGAGAAGCCAGAGCAAGAAGAAAAAGAATAGAGAGATTGCTTATGGCAAGTGTAAACGTTCGCGGTAAAGAAAGTAGAACAATTTTTTTAATAGAGGAAAAATCAAAAGAAAAAGAAAATTGTGGAATGAGACCTTGAGAAATGATAACTGGTAATTGAATGAGGGCATGAAATATTGCTCCAAGAACTACACCAAGCACAACACCTGTAACTCCATAGAAAGGAGTAAAAAAGATGATACCGACAACGATTCCAAAATTATAAAGAACTGGAGCAATCGCATATACAAAAAAACGATGATGAGCTTGGGCAATGCTTCCAAAAAGATTAGAGAAACCAAGAATAATAGGTGAAAAAAGAAGTAATCTACTTAAGAAAATAAGTTCAGAAATGTGTTCCTTTGGAAAACCCGGAAAAACGAAAGGAATCAAATACGGCATTAGGAAAAAAGCAATGCTACTTACAAAAAAAATAAGAAAGCAAAAAAATGAGAAGAAACCATTAATAAGGTCTTTTTCTTGCTCCTTTCCCTTCTCCCGACGCTCAATAAGAAAAGGAACAAGAACTGAAAGCGAAACAAGAGACCCAACAGTTACAAAAATAAAGTCAGGAATACGGAAAGCGGCGTAGTAAAGGTCGAGAGTTTCCCCCGCACCAAATGTATGGGCAAGCAGACGGTCACGTACTAATCCCAGAATCTGAGAAAGAAGAGCAAAAAACGCAAGGAGGTAGGCAGCTTGATGTAAGCCTCCTACCTCCTTCTCTAAAAACTGTAATATTTTTTTTACCATACAACAGGAGGACAAACACCTAGGTAATGAGTCGCCTTAGATGTTTTTCTCTGAATGTCAGACGAAAAGATTCAATACACTATTCCCCACTATTCTCACTCGCATTCTCATCAACAGGAAGGTTATCACGTTTTTCTGGTTCATCATCAAGAGGTGGAGTAACATCTGCAAATGGTGATTTTCCAGCTTTTAAGTTCGCAAGAATCAATTTAACTTCCGCATTATCAGGATTTGTTGACTGTACAGCTTCAAATTGAAGAATTGCATCCTTACTACGCCTGTCTTGATAATAACTTAAACCGAGAAAATACCGAGCGTTTGCGTAGACAGGGTTTAGGGCCACAGCTTGTTCAAAGGCCTTCGCTGCTCCTTTATAATCTTTTTTATTGTATTTGAGAAGACCGAGCCGGAAAAATACAAGTGGGTCGTCGGGAGAAAGAAGGGTGGCAGATTCAACAGAAGAAATGGCACCATTAACATTACCCTCCGTTACTTCTATTTGAGAAAGAAGGAAAATAGCTTCTGTATAATTCTGTTTTTGCTGCAAAGCTCCCGCTATGTACTCCTTGGCTTTTTTGAAATCAGCCCGTGCGATTTCAAGACGCGCGCGCTCAAGATTGATGGCGGGATTAAACGGATTGCGTTTCAACGCTTCGGTATAAGCAATCTCCGCATTTTCGTAAGCGCCTTGAACGCGTAGTTCTACCATAAGTTCGTAGACTTTCCCAACGACAAGCCAATTTTGATAATTAGTAGGATCTTTTTCTACGGCCTTACGAGCATTGTCGAGAGTAGAGGCAAGGATTCTTTGAAAATTTGAACGCACGGCTTCCGAGGAAATATCTTCTTGCGTAGCGATTTGTTGAAGACGAACAAGGTTTACTTCGACAAGCGACCGATGATATAAGTCTTTTTTATCGAGAGCTACTGCTTTTGAAAATTCGGTTTCCGCGGCACTCATATTGCCTTGACTGAAAGCAATGAGACCTTTTTCAAAATATGCTGAACTCAAACCATTTTGAATAACGAGATAACCGAAAGAAACGGTTGAAATAAGAAGAAACACCACAAAAAGAATTGATATGAAACTTATTCTTGGGTGATCCGTAAAAGAAATAGTTTTTACGGGAATAATATGTTCAAAAGACAAAGCGGCTACAAAAAGACCGGTAAAGAAAAAAGTAAGTGTGAAGATGGTGAGGTCAGGAGTGTAAAAGAACGCAACCGCCCATAGATATAAGGAAACAAAAAAAGAAGACACTACAAGGTATTGAGAAAATTGTTCTCTTCCCTTAAAGAAAAGCGCTTTGAATCCGATATAGAGGAAAAATCCTAAAAAAATAATCCAACTCAAGAATCCAAGCGTTCCGCTTGTTATGAGAGAGCTTGGAATAAGACCGACACCATAAACGAAATGAGTATTCCAAAAATTTGTCAGATTAACACCTGCGGGTTTGTGAAGAAACCACTGCGTCAAAAAACGGTTGGGGCCTGCGCCTAATACGGGATTTTCTTTAAATGTCTTGCCTGCAATTTCAAACGTCGCGGACCATGACGGACGTACCTCAAATGACTGCACGTTTATTTTTTTTGCGATATACCCTCCAACAATGTTACCTGCGAGAATGAAAAAAAGAGAAATAACTAAAAGCGACAAGGAGATCCAAGAGAGTCGCCGCGCATCCTTCTCCTTGTCGTTTGTAGATGTGGAAAGAATGTACACAAAAAAAATAAGGGAGAATGCTGCAATCAACATCCAAATGAGAGAAAAATTAATGATAGCAAGAAATATTATGGAAACAACAAGCGCAAGCCACAAAAGAACTTGAAAAAAACGAGTAGGACGAATTATTTCAAGACTTATCAAAGAAAGAAGTGTCCCAATCCCAAAAAAAATACCTAGTTCATTCCATTTACCCAATGGATTCATAATAAGTGTCGTAAAAATTCCAAATGAAAGAAAGTCAGGGCCTAAGAAAAAACGCGCGCCATGATAAAGAGTGAGAATAAAAAATGATGTGAAAAAAATAATATAAGAGTAAAAAATTTTTTCTTTGGAACAAAACAATATAGTAGTAAGGAGAAAGAAGAGAATAAGAAGAGCGAGAGAACTAAATGTTCCAATTTCAAAACCATACCCAACAAGAGACGAAAATAAAGAACTGCTAAAAAAAGAGGAAAGAAGAGTAACAACTAAAATAGAGAGAAGCGCTAGAATAATGCCGTGGTATGGAAAGGTAACACTGCCTTTTTTTAGAACAGAAACTAGAAAAAGACCAAAGGCAATTACAATACTTGCCGAGAGAAGAAAACTTTTGGAGAATTGAAAGGAAAATAACGGAATTGACGCAAAGAAAAAAGGCAAGAGAAAAACCAATGCCATCAAAATAAATAATGATATGTCTTCAAGAGAAAAAGAGGATTTCTTTTGTGAATGTCCGTCAGAATAATTTTTGGAAAGTTCCATAAAGATATTTGGTTAGAAAATTAACTAATGAGTTAATAATATCTTATTTGGGATGTTGATTCAAATTGATTAACATACAAAAACCCCGCCTTGACGCGGGGTTTTTGTATATTGGTACTTCATACCTATAAGCCGAATTCTGTACCCCGCACCACTTTTAGGAATAAAAGTGGTGCGGGGCGATAGCCATTTATCTCCGACTGTTGTTACCAACAGCCTCTAGCGACACTCACCAATCTTGCCCACCGCAGGTGGTTGCAAGATTGAGTGTCCCGAGTTTGACGAGGGACTATCCCTCAATTCTACTTAGGACTCTCAACCTTGCAGCTGCCTGCGGCAGGCGAAATCGGCGCACGGTCTTGCACTTGAATAAGGATTTAGCCGTTTCACCTCTTGAGTCGCCTCAAGAGCTCATCTCCAAAACCTTTCGGTTTTGGAGATGCTTCCTGTCTTTCGTTGGAAGCGTCTCTGCTCGCACCTCGTCCGCCTTGGGCGGAGACGGGTATTACCCGCTATCCTGCTCCTTAGCTTTCGCCAAGGAAGTGTTCGGACTTTCCTCACCTCGCCTAAAAGGCGGGCGCGACTATCCAATATGAAGCACTGGTCAGTATTATACTACAATAAACGAGGTTCTGTCAAAAACGAGAAATGATAATTTTCTATCATTACTC
Organism: Patescibacteria group bacterium; assembly: GCA_038057845.1. Taxonomy (GTDB): domain Bacteria; phylum Patescibacteriota; class Minisyncoccia; order Phycocordibacterales; family JAGLPS01; genus JBBUCK01. Next base: position 3,013 of record JBBUCK010000031.1, on the reverse strand, counting down.
AATCCTACACGATCGTGACAGATTGAGTAATAGCTAAAATAGTTAAAAGTTTAAAAGTTACGAGAGATGAAAATAATCCTTAAGAGGGCGGTCATTTTCAATCTTTTCCGCGATAATATAGAGAACATCTTTGCCCATTTTAAAATCCGCCTTAAGTAAAATTATAAGGTCTTCGCAGTCGTATGGATACACCCATACACTATTTTGCAAACGCTTAAAGCCGATATTGACAAGGGAATGTCTCAACTGATCTCTTACGCCTCTTCTTGCTTCTTTGATATCAAAAATAAGTATTCTCCATTTTCCATCCCAACGCCTAGGTTTGGGAGGTTTATCCAGATGCGTATGCAAATATCGCGTTCCCTTTTCCGTCAATCTTACAAACGTGCCTCTACTGGTTGTTTCAAAATAAATAAGACCTTGTTTTTGTAATCGAGAAATGGCCTGATTAACGGAATAAGTAATATTTTTCTTGCGAGGAGTCTTGATAAAAGGCTTCAACATCTGAATGGCATTTGGAGCAAGGAACGCGATGCTTATTATACCCGCGAGAGCAATTGAGCTAAGAACTGCTTTTTTGATAAAGACTTTTCTCTCTTTATTTTTTATCTCACGTTCCGCAATTCCCATATTACTCAATATTACACGATCGTGAAGGATTGAGTAATAACAGAAAGTTAATAAAAGGGTTGATAAAGTGGCAGAAAATGTGGGAAGGGGAAAAAGATGGAAAAGAAAGGACTAGAAAGTGAAGGTCTTGAGAACATCAACCAACAGAGATTCGGAATTAAGATTGGTGGTAATTTGATACAGATATCCTTTCGTTACAAACCAGACTTCCCGTGTTTTTATATTGTCAGAGTCGCTTATGAATGTTATCCCTTTTCCCCCTCCGGTAACGGTTACCGGCTGTGGGTCTTGTATAAAAATATCCGGGATATCTTTTTTGATACGTTCTGCCGTGAGAGCACTTCCTTCTTCGTCAAAAGGTGCAACAAAAATCTGAAAACCAACTTCAGCCGAAGGAGTTTGAACGAGAATAATTTCTCCTTCTCCTTCAGAAAATGTACTTGTATGAAAACTTTTCGGGTAGCGAAATGAAAAACCAGACGGGTCGGAGTAAACGGCGGTTTCTTTCATAAGAGCATTTGCATCGAGAGAGGGTGTCACAGCATCGTTTGTATTGCTTTTCGCAGTCAAATCAAAAGACAGTTCCTGTAAAGATACCGATTGATTGCGCTCCCTCCCCCACGGTTTACTTTGTAAAATCCAAAAACCAAGCGCGATTATCACGAGGATGGTCAGTGTGGAAATAATTTTTGTTTGGATATTTTTTTTCATTTTTTGTTGGGCATTGTTGTTGAACACCTTGTTGTTGAACACCGAGTGTTGAACAATGGAACCTTATTTTTATTACTCAATATTACACGATCGTAAGAATGTTAAAAGCTCGGGATATAACTACAAGGTCGAACCTTGTAAGTTTTAGGTCGAACCTTGTAAGTTTTACGAGTGTTGAACAATTTATAAAGGATTTATTTTAACGGCCTGCGTTGTAAAGCTGTTTAACTTCACTTGCGGACAGCGCGCGGTTGTAGATGCGGGGTTCATAAGAATGTTAAAAGCTCGGTTTTTAACATTTTCTGTATATTCCCTAATGTATCAAAACTTAACGACCCATGTTGTACAGTTGCTTCACTTCAGTCGCCGAAAGTGCCCGGTTGTAGATGCGGGGTTCATCAAGCTGGCCTTTGTATTGCCCCCAATATGTGTCGACTGAATCTGCGAATCGAACAACCTGACTGTTAAATGACCATGCACTAGATACGGCATCGGAAGCCTTCTGAACTCCGTCAACATAAATATACGCCGTTCCGCCGTTGGGAGCGGTCAAAGCACAGACATGATGCCATGATGAGTCAATGTAATTTTGGCCAGACGTCCCCGGTGCGGAAGCCCAAGTGGTAGCATTTTTTATATCAAATTCTATATTGCCATTAGTAAGCATCAGCAAATTTACTCCATTAACTGACGAGGCGGTATTGTGCCGCCCAAGCATGGTTGAGTCGCTAGTTCCAGTTCCCGCGCCAAACCCACCGCTCGTTTTAAACCATGTACACCACGTGGAAGTTGTTGAATCAAAGACAGTAGAAGAAGGAACTTTTATATAATCATTATTCCCATCAAATTGAAGTGCTTGGCCAACTTTCCCAATCACTGTTGCTGAAGAGGTTGCCCCATTAAAAAATCCCCCGTGGTTTCCGTTTCCTGAAACATCAAGAATTTGGTTGTCAGTTATGTCAGGACCGTTAAATGACCACATGCCGACAAGACCGCTGGTAAGTTGTAGGTTCTGGGAGGAGTTGGCTTTGGTAGCTCCAGATTGATACAGCGTTTTAATTTCCGCCGCAGAAAGGATACGATTGTACACGCGGACTTCGTCAATTCTCCCGTCAAATTCATATGTTCCGCAACCAATCCCAATATGTAAATTATTTGCGGCGTCATTGTCCGGAGAACTCGCCGGCGTGTTTGTTTCCGAAACGGCCACTGACGCACCATTATAGTAAAGTATCGGGTCATTAGTAGACGCCGCACTGTTATAAGTTACTGCTACATGTTGGAATGTTGTTCCAAAAAAAGGGGATAGATTGTTGGTCGTTCTCCATCTCCCTATTCCCCCTGTCCATTGATAGGAGAAAGCAAAACGACTTGTCGTATCAAGCTTCAATTCCCACCCATCAGTACCGCATCCGTATTTGGTAACGATACTTCCTGCACTGGTATCCCCCACATCGTCGGGCGCAATCCACGCCATAACGGTTATTTGTCGGATGTTATCAAGAGAAGCAGCGCTACCGGCATTGATACAGTTGCTACCAGTGGAACAGCTACCGTTTACCTGTTGAAAGTCGTATGCTTTCCCTAATTTTCCGGTAATCCAAACCCCGGGAGTTCCTACAATAATTCCTCTGTTCCCATTCCCAGAAAAATCCTCAACAACAGTTCCACT
>JBBUCK010000030.1:0-1335 GCA_038057845.1 Patescibacteria group bacterium | reverse complement strand
TCGTGCGCCACGCCCGCCTCGCTCGCCGCGTCCGCCTCGCGCGCCACGCGCACATCGTGCGCCGCGTACGCCTCGTACGCCGGAGCCAGCGGGTGACCGCCGCCGTGCGTGCCGCGTGCGCCGTGCCGTGGGGTCTCGCCGACTCGTACGCCTCGTCCGCCACGCTCGCCTTACGCGCCACGCGCGCCGCGTACGCCACGTACGCCTCGCGCGCCACATCCGCTGCGTACGCCTCGCCCGCATCGCTCCTCTCGTCCGCCACGTCAGCCTCACGCGCCTCGCACGCCGCGTACGCCTCGTACTCCTCGCTCGCCGCGTCCGCCATATCCGCCTCGCGCGCCTCGCGCGCCAGAGCCTCGCGATGACCACCGCCGTGCGTGCCGCCTGCGCCGTGCCGTGGGGCCTCGCAGCCTCGTACGCCTCGCCCGCCTCGTTCGCCGCGTCCGCCTCGTTCGCCTCGCTCGTCTCGCCCGCCACGTCCGCCTCGCGCGCCTCGCGCGCCTCGCTCGCAGCGCGCGCCTCGCGCGTCTCGCGCGCCACGCGCACCACGCGCGCCACGCGCGCCACGGACGCCACGTCCGCCGCGTACGCCTCGTGCGCCACGCCCGCCTCGCCCGCCGCGTACGCCTCCGGAGCCTCGCGATGACCACCGCCGTGCGTGCCGCGTACGCCGTGCCGTGGGGCCTCGCAGGATCGTCCGCCTCGTACGCCGCCTACGCCTCGCCCGCCTCGTCCGCCTCGGACGCCGCGTACGCCTCGGCCGCCTCGTACGCCGCGTCCGCCTCGCGCGCCTCGCCCACCACGTACGCCACGTGCGCCTCGGCCGCCTCGTACGCCTCGCACGCCGCGTACGCCTCGCCCGCCTCGTTCGCCGCGTCCGCCTCGTTCGCCTCGCTCGTCTCGCCCGCCACGTCCGCCTCGCGCGCCTCGCGCGCCTCGCTCGCAGCGCGCGCCTCGCGCGTCTCGCGCGCCACGCGCACCACGCGCGCCACGCGCGCCACGGACGCCATGCACGCCTCGTGCGCCACGTCCGCCTCGCTCGCCTCCGGAGCTAGCCGATGATCGCGGCCGTCGGATCCGGGCGGTGGGGGTGACATGTCCAGGTGTGTAGCGGAGCGGGAATCGGCGCGGGCTCTGCTGCGCGTGCGGTACGGACTGAAACCGCCGCGCAAGAGGTGCTGTGTATGTGCGCGCATACGCCCGCGCAGGCAGTTCGTGTCCAGCAATGTTGCCGCGGACGGACTCATGCCGTGGTGCCAGGCGTGCCACGATGTCCGTTGGGCGCGTGCTCAGACGGCCCGGCGGTACCAGCGCAGAGACGGCGCGTTGCCGCCA
>JBBUCK010000029.1:0-1398 GCA_038057845.1 Patescibacteria group bacterium | reverse complement strand
AGATATCCAGATTAGCCTTATGCGCGTTTGATTGAATGAATGATTTTCGAGAAAGGACGTCATCACCCATAAGAATTTCAAATATTTTTTCTGACTCACGAGCATCTTCAACAGTTACCTGTTTCAAAATTCTACGAGCAGGGTCCATAGTTGTCTCCCAAAGCTCTTCGGAATTCATTTCCCCAAGACCTTTATAACGTTGAATATTTACCTTCGCAACACGCTTGGTTTCAGCGGCCTGTACAGCCTCTTCTGTTTGCTCTGCTTCTCCTTCTGTTTCAGATTCTGATTCAGAAAGTTCTTCTACTTCTTTCGTCTCAACCCCTAAACTCTTGAGAGCCTTAAATTTTTCATCATCAGAATACGCATAGCGAATTTCTTTTCCTTTTGTGATTTTATAGAGAGGAGGCTGCGCAATATAAATAAATCCTCCATCAACAAGCTCACGTAAAAAACGATAAAAAAGCGTTAGAAGAAGAGTCCTGATGTGAGCGCCGTCAACATCGGCATCTGTTGCAATGATAACTTTGTGATAACGAAGATTTTTAACATCAAAACTATCCCCGATTGATGTTCCTAGAGCAACAACAAGGTTTTTGATTTGCTCTGATGCAAGCGCTTTATCCAAACGAGCACGCTCAATATTTAAAATTTTTCCGCGGAGAGGCAAAATAGCTTGGCTATGACGGTCGCGTCCGCTTTTGGCGGTTCCACCAGCCGAATCTCCCTCAACGATAAAGAGTTCGGATTCTTCCGCCGATTTGCTCTGGCAATCAGCAAGTTTACCGGGCAGGGTCATGCCTTCAAGAGCGCCCTTTCTTAAGACACTGTCTTTGGCGGCCTTTGCCGCTTTACGGGCGCGAAGAGCTAAAAAGACTTTAGAAACGATTGCCCGAGCGTCCTCCGGATGTTCTTCCACAAATGCGCTAAAACCTTCGGAAAAAACGCTTTCAACCATGCCTCGAGCTTCAACGCTTCCAAGCTTTGCTTTTGTCTGTCCTTCAAACTGAATCTCTCGAAGTTTGATTGAAATAACCGCCGTCAAACCCTCAAGAACGTCTTCTCCCGTAAAACTCTCGTCCTTTTCCTTGATGAGATTGTTGCCGCGAGCATAATTGTTGATAGTGCGAGTAAGCGCGGTCTTGAAACCAGTAACATGCATGCCACCTTCGGAGTTGTAGATGTTGTTCGCAAACGGGAGAATTCGTGATGGGATATCGTCAACGTACTGAAGAGCAATCTCCACCGTTTCGTATTCACTCATGTGCTTTTCAACGTAAAAAATATTTTTGTGAATGGGTTTAAGGAGTTTGTTATAAAAATTTACCAAAGACATCAGACCCCCTTCAAAACAAAAAGCGTAGGAAGGAACATTTAAATGAAGGTCTGCAAGAAAAA
>JBBUCK010000028.1:0-3475 GCA_038057845.1 Patescibacteria group bacterium | reverse complement strand
TTATCTCTGAAAGGAAAAATTTTACGAATAATTCTCATAGCGTCCCTAAGAAGACTTCCGTGTATAAAAGGTCCGAAAAGAAAAAGGTAATTCTCCTCTTGTTCAAGTTGTCTCCCGCGTACAAGTAAAACTTTCGGAAAATCTTCCTTTGTAATGACAATATAATTAAAACTTTTATTATCTTTCTCTTTACTATTGTATGCCGGTTGGTGGGTTTTGATGAGGTGTGCCTCAAGAAGAAGCGCTTCAAGAACTGAATCAGTAGAAATAGTCTTGAGCTCTGTCGCTTTCTTAACCATTGTGAGAATAATCGGCCCGCGAGTATCCATGACATCCTTAGCAAAGTAGCTTCTTACACGTTCTTTAAGTGATGTCGCACGACCAATGTAAAGAATCTTCCCTCTCAACATGAACATATACACACCCGGTGTAGAGGGTAATCTTTTCCTTTTAAATTGTTCAATTTTCATACCTTATAATAATTTCCAGGCATCATCAATTTTACACGATCGTGTAAAATTGATGATGCCTGTTATTATCGTCTCTTGAGAACTTTTCTCAAGTATTCACCGGTATAAGATTTCGGAGAATTTGCGATATCTTCGGGTGTTCCTTTAGCAACAAGTGTTCCCCCCTTATCCCCTCCCTCTGGCCCAAAATCAATGACGTAATCGGCGTTTTTAATAAAGTCCATATTGTGTTCAATTACCACGACGCTATTTCCTTTATTAACGAGCTGCCGCAAAATCTCAATCAATTTAGTTACATCTTCATAATGAAGTCCAATTGTTGGCTCGTCGAGAAGATAAATTGTTTTGGTAAGATGCGGCCGATACAGTTCAGAAGCGATTTTAACACGTTGCGCCTCTCCACCCGAAAGAGTTGGTGCGGACTGCCCAAGCGAAATATATCCCAAACCGACATCGTTTAAGCTTTTCAAGCGATCATAGATTGCCGGAATATCCTCAAAAAATTCAAGGGCTTCCTCGACGGTCATTTGTAAAACCTGATGGATATTTTTCTTTTTGTATTCCACTTCAAGTGTTTCTTTCATAAAGCGCTTACCCTGACAAACATCACAAGGCACATAGACTGTTGGTAGGAAATGCATTTCAACGGCAATTGTTCCTGCTCCCTGACAAGCCTCACAACGTCCTCCTTGGACGTTGAATGAAAAACGGCTTGGTCCCCACCCTCGCGCTCGCGCTTCCATAGTTTCAGCGAATAACTCTCGCATAAAAATGAAAGCGCCTGTATAGGTCATGGGGTTTGAACGGGGGGTACGACCGATCGGGGATTGATCTATCAAAATAGTCCGTCCAAGATATTCACTTCCTTCAAATGCCGCACAGTTGAAAATCTCGTTGCTTCTATATCGTCTGTCAAAACGGGCTTGAAGATTCTTATGCAGAATTTCATAGAGAAAAGATGATTTGCCAGAACCGGAAACACCCGTGATGGCGACGAATTTTCCGAGTGGTACTTCCACGTTGAGATTTTTTATATTAAAAATCTTCGCGCCGAGAACGGTCAATTTGCCTCTATCTTGCGTTCTTCGTTTTTCTGGAAAAGAAATAACTTTTTCTCCGCGTAAATATGAAAGAGTGAGCGAATCCGACTCATTTTTCTTTGCTGTAAGCAAGTCGAGAAGATAGCCTGAAACGACAATTTTGCCACCGTGAATACCTGCTCCAGGCCCGATATCCACAATATAATCGGCAGAATAAATAGTATCTTCATCATGTTCAACAACAATAATTGTATTGCCGAGGTCACGAAGACTCAAAAGTGTTTTAATAAGACGGTCATTATCACGTTGGTGAAGTCCAATCGTTGGTTCATCAAGAACATAGAGAGCACCAACAAGGCCGGAACCTAACTGTGAGGCCAGACGGATACGTTGGGCTTCGCCGCCCGAGAGAGTGTGTGCCCGACGTTCAAGCGAAAGATATTCAATCCCAACATCAATCATAAATTTGAGACGAGATTCAATTTCTTTAATGACAACCTTTGAAATATTTTTTTCACGAATTGTTAGTTTGAGATTAAAAAAGAAATCAAATGAATCTTTAATAGAAAATGCCGTGAGTTCAGTAATATTTTTGTTTCCGATTAAAACATGAAGGGCCTCCGGACGAAGACGCCCTCCCTTGCACACAGCACATGGTTCGTCACCAAAAAAATGTTTCGTACCGAGGCCATTACACGCCTCACAAGCCCCGTAAGGAGAGTTAAAAGAAAATAGCCGTGGTTCAATTTCCAGATATGAGTAGCCATCTTTGGGGCAAGAAAACTTGGACGACATGAGAAACGGCTCTTCCCCCGTATTTCCCCCTTTCACATCTCTGAAACGAACTTCAACAAGTCCCTCTGATTCATGGAGAGCTTTTTCAAGGGCTTCGCTTAAACGCTCATGAGCATCTTTTTCATTTTCTTTGAAATCAATAATATTGATTGCGTCAACAAGAACGCTGATTTCGTGCCGCTTATTTTTTGAAAGAATAATTTGCTCTCGAAGTTTTTTACGTACACCATCTACTAAAACCTCTGAATATCCGCGACCAAGAAGGTCGTAGAGAAGTTGGTAATACTCCCCCTTTCTTCCCCGCACAAGAGGAGAAAAAAGTTCTACATAGATAGGAAGAGGGATAGAACCTTTTGCTTTAGAAATTGCTTTTTGCTTTTCTTCCCGCATGTTGCGAGGCTCGCTGAAAGCGGCTATTTTCTCAAGAATAAAAGCTCGAATTTCATCATTTGAAAGTCGTTTGATTTCATCGCCACAGATAAGACAGTGGGGTTTACCAATACGCGCGTAGAGAACACGGAGATAGTCATAAATTTCTGTAATCGTTGCAACCGTTGAACGGGGATTGTTCGAGCGAGATTTTTGGTCGATAGAAATCGCGGGAGAAAGCCCAATAATTTCATCCACATCCGGCTTCTGCATTTGTCGCAAAAATTGGCGAGCATAGGCAGAAAGAGACTCAACATATTTGCGTTGACCCTCGGCAAAAATTGTATCGAAGGCAAGAGAAGATTTTCCTGAACCAGAAAGACCAGTAAAAACAATCAGTTTGTTACGCGGCATTTCTACCGTAATATCTTTTAGATTATGCGTCCGTGCACCACGCACAATAATTTTTTCATTTAAAGGCAAATCAAGGTTGCTTGCCCCGTACGAAGTAGGTCGTTCTGAACGACCGTCACTTCGTTTGGGGTGGGTTCTTGCTCCCTTAACAATAATCAAATCTTGATGTGGATTTTCTTTTTTCATCCCGTTAGAGACAGGTCGCGGTCATCACGATCTGTGTATATTTTCCTTATAATAATGTATTCGACTTTCTATCATAGATTTTCAACACGTAGCACGCGACCGCGGTCTCTAACGGGATTTATTCAAACACAAACGCCCCTGCGACAAACGCATGGGTATGGAACAAACACATCATAGTACAAAAAGAAAGCAGCCGCAACA
>JBBUCK010000027.1:0-6641 GCA_038057845.1 Patescibacteria group bacterium | reverse complement strand
ATATTATTCCTAGTACTCCCGCTATTGTTATATCTATAAAGCCTTTTTTCATATTCTATGGTCTTAAACCTACAACTATTAAAGTTTGTCCTGTTTGGACTGCTCCCACTTCAGCAGTAAAAGTTAGTGTCTCACGAGAAACTCCAGAAATTGTATAATCGGTAGTTGGACGATAGATTATAGGAAACTGGGTACTCTGTACATTAAGAATAATTCTATTTTGTGGGATTGTAAATTCCTTTAATGAACCGTCAACTTGGCTTGAAAGGTCATGAACAAAAAACTTTGCGCTTAAATCCCCCATTCCTGTTGTGTAACCCATTTGGTTCATAGTATCTCGTTTGTCAAAATCAGGAACATCCTTAATCTGCTTCCAAGAGATTTTCTTCTTTGCGCTATTTATTTTCTCTATTATTTGGTCAGGATTGTCAGGTGAACCATCTTTACCAGCTCGACCTTCTTTACCCTGCGAGCCAATTATTGATTCCCCCTTCTCCCCTCGCTCCCCCTTTACTCCCTTATCGCCTCGTGGACCTCTAGAACCCGTGATACTTTTCCCCTCTTCCCCCTTCTCTCCGACCTCGCCCACATCACCCTTATCTCCTTTTTCGCCCTTTAACGTAACTATTGAAACACCCTTTAGAGAAACCTCCATTTCTTTAGGAAACTCTTTATCATTTATCTGTTGAAGAAAACTCAAAGATTCCTCGCTTTGCCTTTCTTCATCTGTCATGTGGATTGAATGTTTCATTGATTTTTTGGTAGATTATGTTAGGATATAGATATGAAGCTATTACTCATTATATCTTGTTTACTTATTGGTGTATTCATTTTTTGGTTGTATTCACTTCCCGATGCGGAGATTCCACACGAATATATTGACCCCCCTATTCAGAGAGGTTCTTAAAAATTCCAACAAAATACTTCTGTAACTCTTTTGGAAAGTTTGAAAGACCCCTATTCCCAAGAATAGCACCAAGATATGCCAATCTCTCATTTGCAAGGTCAAACTCATCATTTTCAATATCATGGTAAAGACCTGATTCTTTTAGAATAGAGTCTATTACCTGCAATCTTTCATCAGTTTTAGCCAATTTATCCCAATCAGTGTTAAATTCATGAGGGGGTCTTACCATTCCCCTCTTATCCATAACTGCATGAATAAGCTCATGAGTAATTGTTATAGAATCAGGCACTTTAATTTTTATACGATTAGGGCCAGATTCCTTTAAAAGAAGACCCCCGAACTTGGTTAAAGTATCATCCTCTGAATCCATCTCCAAAAGCTTCCTCCCAAATGGTACATAATCAGCTACACGCCCCACACTTGAACTTCCTCCATATCTAAGTTGAGGAAAACCAACGCTAATCTCGCCATCGTTTTTTGATAATTTAAGAGCAAGGTCAAAAGTTGGAGTAGTGTCTTTTATTAAAGATTTCTTTCTTAAAAGCTCTTTTATACTATCTTCAAATGGATATTCTGAAAGTGCTTGCTCTTTCATTGCTTTACCCATTCGACTTTCAAAAAAAGGTATATTATCTTTAACATCTTTAATATAATCAAGAAGTGTTTTTTGAGGGACCTTAGAAATAAACTCCTTACTCTTTGCTTTTTTAATAGGATTGAAGAATTGCGAATAATCGTTATATGCACTCCTAGCATAAGATTCAGAAAAGTTTGTTTGTGTTTGCTTTTTACCTTCCTCGTATTGTTTGTATTCTTCATCAGACAGAAGTTTCAAAAGACGCTGTTGTTCATCGGGGGTTTGAGAACGTAGAAATTTTACTGCTTCGGCGGGATTACGATTAAGTAAGGTTCGCAGTTCTTCTGTCCTCTTTGCTCTTTCACTGGCGCGAATATCTTTGTACATTTCATAATCTGCATCTGAAAGTCCGTTGATTACTTTTTGCGCTTCTTGTTTCCTACCCTGACCAACCAAGTCTTGAACTTTTTGATAGATACTGATTTTAAAAGCCTCACGTTTTTCTGCTTTGGCTTTCGCTTCCGCTTGCTCTCGTTTTACTTGTTCAAAGGCTTCTTTTTTGTTAGGTGAATTTAAAACAAACTCACTTTGCTTTTCACTTAAAGGTGTTTGTTTTTTATTAAAGTATTCACGGGCCTCTTTAGTAGCATACTGACCAAATAACCCAGTTCGTACTCTATTTTCAGGTGTTTGTTCAATTGGATAACGCACTTTGCCTGATTGAGACACACTTGCTCCACGATTGAAAGCCCCAACTCCTTCAATGGTTTTCTTTAATTGAGAACCGCCAAAAGGTGGGAGTAGAAAGGTAGCGGGTTTTAAAATTTCTTTTTTAAGGGTTGTTTCTCCCTTAGCAAGAGCAGTAATATCAGGAATGGCAGCAGAAATTGGCAACCTGCCACCAGTTATACCTCCAACAAAAGGAAGGTTCTCTCCAATGTCTTTTGCGGCGACAATTAACCTATCAGGAATACTAGCTTCTTCTCCTTCTGAAGTAAGCCCCGCTAAGGTAAGCGCAGCATGGATAGGGTCGAGAGTTGGCCGTCTTCCTGTTATTTGTTCATAGGCTGAATTAAAAAGATATGAATACACAGTCAGTTGAGCTAGAGATGAAGCGATTTTTCTTTTATTTCCCCCCGAGAGATATGCTATGTCTTTAGTCATAAAAGAAAAGGCATTATTGACTTCTGTTTGAAACTGTGTTACGACACCTAAAGTTCGAGTGTTCATAAGATTAGGAAGTTGCCCAATACTTCGGTCAGCCAAAACCTTTCCAGCAAATTCATCGGCTAGTCTCATAGCATCAGTTTTACTCATTCCTTTTGCTAGGTTTTCAAAGTATTTGCCCGCAACGATAGATTTAGACGTAAACTGGTCTATTGTCTTGAATAAAAAGTTTGCAAATTGAGCAGCTTTTTTGAAACCTCTAGGGTCTATTACTTCATTGCGGAATCTACGAGTAAGAAAACTAGAGGTAACTCCATCTATTTCTGAAAAAACCTTTTTAAAAGGTGAAGTTAGAGATTCAAATATCCCTTGTGTAGCATGGATTTTACCAGTAGTAGCAAGTGATTGAGTGAATGGAATAAAGTTTGTTATCGCAGAAGAAATGTTACCCCCTATCATATTGGCTGAAGTTCTTCCTCTTATCCAATTCATTACTCCATAAAAGGGTCTACCCAAGACTGATTCAAATGCCCTGTCGAATGCGGCCTTTTTACCAGAGACAAGATTTGTATATTCGTGTAGATTAGCTACGAAGTTGGGAAGTTTTACTTTATTATCCACTTTAGCTGCTTCACGGATATATTTTTCAAGATTCCTTCCCCTTTGAACTGAATCAATATGGTAGATTTGACGGGAAATAGAATCTAGGTAATTGTCCATTCCTTTAATAGCTGATTCAGTGGTTTTAGTTCCAAAGCGTCTTAGTTCGGCAGTGGAAAAAGGCTTACCGGGATTAAAGATTCCCGTAAGTCCTGCGATTTCCGTAGGTAAATCCTGTTCTCGTAACAAAAGTCCAAATTGCCTTATCGCACCATCAATCTCTTGAAAGTGTCTGAAATAGTCCTTACGTTTAGGTATGGGTTTGTAGTCAAATTTCTCTCTGGCTTTATTTACCATATCCAACAATTCGTCGTATTTAGCTCTAAAGTATTGAGCCGATTCTTCAACCTCTCTCCACTTAGAAGTGGACTTTTTTAACTCCTCAATAGTCATATTCCCTTCCCCAAATTTCTGTATCAAAGCATCTTCTTTTGAACCAGATCTAATTCCTTTTCCTTTAACTATTTTTTCTTTAATCTCTTTTCTAGTAGTATTAAGAAATTGCGAACGTGCAGTTTCATTAACCCGTGTCGGGTTGACAATAAAGTCTTTTACCTGCTGTGCTTCTTTTCCTGCAACACCCTCTAAGTTTCTCTCTAGAGTCTCTCGTGAAAGCGACAAAGCACTCCTATCTTTCCAATCTAAGAAATTAAGTTTTGGCGCAGTTATTCCTCCTCTTGTTGAAGGGGGCTTGACGTCATTAGCTGATTTTGGTATATTATCAATATATGAATCCCCTATCCCCATTTCAAGATGAAGAGCTTGTTTGGTGGAAAGACTATCTACTTTACCCCCTAATTTCACTGTTGATTGTTCTAGCAATTCTGTTTGTGCCTTTATTTGTTTTTGGGTTGCTGTAAACTCTTGAGCAGTTTTCTCTAGTGAAGGAATTTCCCTACTCGTTTTCATCTGTCTTGCTTTAGTTAATATTCCTTCTTTTCCAGTAACTTTAGATAGTTGTTTTTCAGATATAAGTTTTCTAAATTTATCTTCTCCTACATTACTTATATTAAACTTTGCTTTTGCTATTGCTCCTTCTCTGCTCACACTATCAGCTAAGTATCTTCCCGTGGAGGTTTCACTTACGACCCAACCACCAGTTCCTTTGTGTATAAAAGTATCAACGCCATCAACGATTTTAACTGGCTCTCCTTTTACTTCTCTGATTCCTTCTTGTTTAATAATTTTGTATGTTCTTTCTCCTGTTTTAGTTTCCCCCACTGCCTTATTGGCGAGGGGTTGCAAATTATCGGGTAGTGTGCTAGGTTTAGGTAAAGTATCTTTGACGTCAGAAAGGCTTAGCTGAATATCTCCTTTAGGAGTAGCAAATGAAGGGTACCGGACATGTAAGCCGGGGGCCGTCCTTCCAGAGATATCTGTGAGATCAAAAAAATCTTTGATTTTCATGGGAAAAGCAGAAACGACCTGATGGACGCCGTCAGGTCGTTTTGCTATTTCAAAAACAACCGCGTTTGAGCTATCATCTAATTTTTTCACGAACAGTAGCGACCCTATACGTTTGGCAGAATTGTCAGCTACCTTATCAGGGTCAGCAATAATTTTAGGGATAGCTTTAACAATATCAATAGCATTGTTTCCACGAGATTCTGCTATATGTTTTAAGGCCTTTCTGGAAATTACAACATCGGCATTAGATAGACCAAGTGTCTTAGAAATATCATCAGCCACACTCCCTATCCTAATAGTTATTTCAGGGTTTTTAATTAGTGCTCGTTTAGCAAGAGGAAGAAACTCATCTAAGGCACTAAGAGCTTGTTTTACCCCCTCCCCAGCAACTTCTTTAGCAACAGTTCCCGCGACTTTTCTAAACAAAATACCAGCTCCAATAAATAAAGGTTTAACAGCAAATCCAACTGGTTCATCTATCGCTACGTTAAAAGCAGACTTAAGAATTGCAGATTTTTGACTTTCTCCTTCCTGAACTCGTTGCGCAGTTTCAGATTGATATGATTGAATAGGACCGAGAAATCCCGCCCCCGGTATTTTAGTTGGAGGAATAATTTGAGCAGATAACTTAGGAGAAAGTAGTCTAGGTACACTTTCCCCAGCAGAAACAGCGAATCTAGCCAATGATTGCCCTATGGTTTTTCCAAAACCCAAAGCACCTTTTATTGGATTTACATCTACATTACTTGTTGCAGGTGTAGATGTTTTCATACTGGTATTTAAACCCATTGATACACTCGATCCAAGTAATTGATTTGACTTATTAAGTATAGGTTGAGCTTTGTAAAATTTCTCATTAGCCAAAAGTCCACTTGGCTTTTCATAGAAAGTCATTCCTGATAACAAACCTGTTTTTTCTTTTTGAGTTAAAAGTCCCATTAGATTGAACGTGTTGAAGTTGTTGCGGCTTTTGGTTTAGTTCCTCCTCCTAAAGCAATAATTTCAGGCCATGTATTAGCTGGGTTTATATAGTCTTTAATTGGATATATCTGTAAAAAATCAGACTTTAATCCCCCTCCTGCTATCCATGAGTTGTATAATTTAAGATATACAGCAGGATTTACATATCCGTCAGGACCACGATTAGGATTACCTTGAGCGTCTGTAATGTTTGGATTAAGAAGAGTTGCTTGATCTTCCTGAAAAGCCTGCGCAGTATATTGAAGTGAACCGCTTATAAATGTCTTGCCCGAATTGAGTCCTGCTACAGTTGTTGTGGTTCCGAGATCTGATTGTGGAACTGTTGTTTGTGGAACATTTTGGCTTGCTGTTGTAGGAGTATTTTTCTGTTGAGCTAATTGATTTTCATACTGTTGTTGCGCTAACATATTTTGATATTTTTGAGCTTCAGTTTGGTTTTGATACTGTTGTTGAGTGAGAGTGTCTGTTCTTCCCTGTTGGCCTGTTGCATAATCAAGTGAAGTTTTAGATACATCAATCGCACTTTGACGTTTAGCTTGCTCCAAAGCTAATTTTCGTTGAATTGTCAACTGTTGATTTGTTACATCACCTCTTTGAAGCGCATAGCGTTTTTCTACTGCCGCTTGCTGACCAGTGATAAAAGGA
Organism: Patescibacteria group bacterium; assembly: GCA_038057845.1. Classification (GTDB taxonomy): domain Bacteria; phylum Patescibacteriota; class Minisyncoccia; order Phycocordibacterales; family JAGLPS01; genus JBBUCK01. The sequence continues at coordinate 297 of JBBUCK010000027.1, read as the reverse complement.
AGAGCAATCGGTTGGTCTTCAAGGTTTGCATTCATCACACCCTGTCCTTGATTTAGATTCCTCAATTGTGACTCCAACGCTCCCTGTTGACCTTGTAATTCAGTTTCAGCAGAAGTTGGTGAAAGGCTCTGAAGATATGATTGAAGAAATTGATTATTTGAATCTTGAGCAAAGACGGGAGGAGTTGGTAATCCCCCTTGAGCTGGTAAAGTAGAGGTTTGTAAAGCGGACGCTTGAGCAGGAAGATTAGAAGAAGGTGTAGTTGTTCCAGTTTGAGGCACTGCATAGGCACTTGCA
>JBBUCK010000026.1:0-2546 GCA_038057845.1 Patescibacteria group bacterium | reverse complement strand
GAGAATCTATAAAATTATTGACTGGCATTTGACCCAGTCTGTACACGTCCCCGGATACGCGGATACGTGTAATTAGATCGGTACATGTCCCCCTGGGATAGCCTGCGGAATAGCCCGGGGACACTGAAGGCAGAAGGGCAGAAGGGGGGCAGAAGGCAGAAGCAGCAGAAGGGGACAGTCCCCAGAAAGGGACAGCTCTGGGTGAGCGAGCCATAGGTGACAGTCATCAAACAGGGGACAGGAAGTGGCAATTATGAGTGTCCCCCGAAAAGTGACTGTCACCCATTCGAACAAATTTAACGAGATCACAACTAATAGGGGCAGGTCAGGCTGAAATTATGCCACATTACAAGTTTCCAAAAGGATTACGTTTTAAGATTTCAGAGATTGAGCAATGGGTTAAAAAATATAAGTGTCAAGGACGCAATTCGTATAAACGAAGTATTGGATTTGATTAGTGTCTGCGCCAAGAAAATAAAGAAATTTAACCTCAGAGACAGTTTTTATTGTATAGTATAAACAAATTATCTCTTTAAATTATTCCCAATTTATAGGATTTTCGACATGCCCTTTAAAATACCTGCATGTGACCATGAAGTTTTTAAAAGAAATTTTTTGAGCTCGGTTATCTGTCAGATTAAAGTTCAACCAATATTTCGAATTGCCTCTGATACCCCACCCGCAGATTTTCAAGATAAGATAAGAAAACAATATCCCATAGTAAAAAAGGAACGGGCTGAACAAGTTGAAGTGCGGGGAGGTGATTTTAGGCGAACAAGTTTGGGGAATACTTGGCGCTTCCTGAGTGAAGATCATTTATGGCAAGTTACTCTCGATTCGGCTTTTATTGCATTAGAGACTAAAAACTATAAAAGTTTTACTGAGTTCAGGAAAAAATTTGAAGAAATATATGACGCTTTTGTCACGACTTATGCGCCATCGCGACCAGAAAGAATAGGATTAAGATATAATAACTTAATTAGAGCAGTTAATATTCGTACTATATCCGATTGGACTAAATGGATAAAGCCAGAGTTGATTGGCCTGATTGGTTCTGATAGTCTGATACAGGAGCCTGTTACCCATGATTTTAAAGAATTGCAAACTATTCAAGAACCAGGGCAATTAGGGATAAAGCATGGGTTATTGAGAGATCAGGAAAAATCACAATTTTATTTAATTGATATTGATCGTTATATCATGGGAGCTAAGAACCAAGAAGAAACTTCGCGTTTCTTAGCAAAATTCAATGAGGATTGTTTTAATTTCTTTATGTGGGCAATTGGTGAGGAATGTGTGAAGTGGTTAAGAGGGGGAAAATAATATGAATGTACAATTGTCTGAGAATAAAATCAAAGAAGTAATTGATACGAAAAATTTAGACCAAGAACTGATCGAATTTGAACCCCTCCCCTTTACGACTTCCAGTTGTAATTTTATCGTAGTTAGTATTCCTTCATCGAGTGATTTTGGAGTCCGGAGAGAAGAATCTGTTGAAAGAGTCTTTGCTCTGATTAATGAACTTGAAAAATCCTACCCTCCTGAGCCAAACACGGATATTTCTGGAATCGAAGAAATTTATGAGTGATTATGGTTTTTGCTGATTCTTCGGCTTTGGCCGCACTTATTATTCCAACCGATATAAATCATATTAAAGCCTTAAGGTGGATTAAAGAAAATTCAGGACAGGAAATAATTACAACTGATTATATCATCGATGAACTTTATACTTTAATCTTGGCGAGGACAAAAAATAAAGATTGGACAATAAATGCAATAAGCGGTTTTCGTGAGTCTAATTGGATTTCAAGCGTGATTTTTATAACGCAGACAGATTTTTACCAAGCTGAACAAATTTTCTTAGCTTATCAAGATAAAGGTTGGAGTTTCACTGATTGTACTTGCAAGATCATAATGGAAAGATTGGCTATCACAACAGTCTTTACATTCGATAGTCATTTTAATCAATTCGGGACTGTTACAGTTGTGCCAATTTAAAACAGTCGCAAAGATTATCGAAATGAAATTGGAACATTATCCTATGCAGAAACAACCGACAGGTGGAGGATACCAAATACGGATAGGGGCTGGTATCGCAGAGGTGTTTGATGAGGTTACGAATGATACCTATCAGTATCAAATTTCATCCAGAAATGGCAGCTAAATAATTTTGGTTCGCCCAAAAGGAGTGGGAGTGGAAACAATTACCATAGATGAGAGCAACGGCTCATTTATTTTGACTGATGTGGTTATTAACTCATTGTATCATCGTACTGTAGTTTGGGTCGGATACTGTGAATTGCCAATCGGCAGACACGCACCGTAATCTGAATTAAAAGGTCATCTCTCGTATAAGCGCCTGAAAATTTTTGAGTGAAACGAAAAAATTTTCTACGTATACTCAATTGAGCTTCCTTTCATAATAAAGGTAGAAGCTCAATTGAGGGATCAATTTCGCCCCTTTCCCTAACGAAGGTAGGGGGTTCATTGAGGAAACGCGATGAAAAAGTGTCAGGGATGCGAACAAGAGATCGACAAATACGCCA
>JBBUCK010000025.1:0-1160 GCA_038057845.1 Patescibacteria group bacterium | reverse complement strand
TGTCAGGCGTCAGACGGGGCGGACACTGGTAAGTTTTTTTCACTCGGTCAACTACGTAGGAAATAGACTTGGCGTTTGGGGGAGGGATTCAACGAGGCCTACCGCTGGCCGGTTGCAGCAGGGTCTGACCCTGCCAAACAAAAACGGCGGCTCCGTGCTGGAACCGCCGTCTGTTATGACGCTATCTGTGCTTAGCTTACGCCGCTTTCTTCCTCCGCCACGCCGCCAGGCCGGCCAAGCCGGAGCCGAACAGCAGGAATGAAGCCGGCTCAGGGACAGGGTTCGGCACAACTGTCCCGCCAACCCCTTTGAAGGCAAACACGAAGGTATTAGGAACCCCTAATCCTGGTCCGTCTGTCACATTCGCCTGTCCAAACGAGTAGACGTTTTCGGCGCTGACCACTGCGAGCGCGGCCAAGACTTCGAGTTCAGTGCCCCCTGCTCCATAGAACGTTGTGAACGTCTTGGTCGCCCCTGCATCCAGCATGCCAAAGTCGAAATCAAACAAGGCGCCGTGATCAGAAGGGCCGGCGTCAATCACCGGAGTAAATCCGTTGCTGGGCATAGGCCCGGGCGCAAATGAGGAGAAGGACAGCGGGTTCGCGGAGTTAAACCCGTTGGTGTCTGTGCGGAACACCGTCGCGGAGGAATTGACGATAGTCACAAACTCGTCGAACGGGGTCGGGTAAATATCCCAGTCCATCACACGCCGATAGAGCAGAGCCTGTGCGATTTCCGAGATGTTCGTGATCGAGACATCCACTTGGTACAGATTCAACGAGGCGCTGGGGTGGTAGTCGTGTATTACATTGAAGATCCCGGCCGCGGTTACATTCGACGTGGCCGTGCTGGCGTCGGAACCGAAGCTGTTGACAGTCAGGCCGACCGCTCCTCCATCACTCGACACGTTGGCGTATCCGCTGACAAAGCCGTTCGACACGCCCCACCCTTCGCATTGACAGCCTGGCTCGGTTGAGGCCGCGCCGGTGGGATTATAGCGAAGCCCCATAAAGCCGATGCCGAGCGGATCACCAGCAAAAGGCGTATTCAGGTGGCCTTCCTCGTTGACCCCCATCGTGATTGTGCCGTTCGTGATGATCGCGCCGGCCTGGGCCGAACCAGTCGGGACGGCGATCCCGATCGCAACGATGGCAACAGCG
>JBBUCK010000024.1:0-2203 GCA_038057845.1 Patescibacteria group bacterium | reverse complement strand
TCCTTGAGATTAGCAAGATCGACCCCGGAGCGATCCTTATATTTTTCGGTTATCTGTTTTTCAAAGACCTCTGGAGTGAAGCCCTTATCCCCCTTGGTAGCATCATTGATGAGCGGCTGATTTGCCCCTACTGTAACCCGGCCAGCATCCAGGAGGATGGCTAAAAGCCGGCCAGTTTCGATTGCGTCAGGGTTGGCGAACGCCCGGATCGGAGCAATCCCGATAGCTATTAGTAGTATAACGATAAACAAGATTATCCATCTACTCCTTTTCATATATGGTCTCCTTTATAATAAGATTTTGGAAAATAAAAGCCCTAGGGTTTTTAAATATACCCCAAGGCAAGATGTCTGTCAAGACCCAAATGAGGTCCGGGTGTGCGACAAATTTGTTGGTATGACTCAAGCACACGACCTATACTCCCAAAAGTCCTCCCAGCGGTTACTAAGGAAACAGCATCGCAATGCAATAATATTGTTTGCCCCTCTAACAGACCAGTGCATTCCTGACTGTTTCAACCTCTGCCCAATCACAGTACGGCAACCTGCCTCCACAACACCAGAGCCCACAAAAAGCCCCCGCCTTCTAAAATCATCATACTGCATCCTCTCTTTGTTCTTCTCAAAATAACTGATTTCCCGTTCACATACCTCTCTCTCATATTCTGTAAAGAGAGGTAAAAGCTCAATAGCTTTGATTACTTTTTCTACCTCACCCTCGTCTAATTCTCTCCGCCGTCTCTCTGCCCAACTATTCATCTTCTTTTTATCATTTCCAAAAACTGCCCTCATCACATTCCAGTAATGTTCCCTCGCATGATAAAGATCAATTATCTGTGTTGCTCCGTAAAAATGCTCATCAGCAATATTCCATATCCATGGCGCTCCATCACCTATTACACTCACTGTCTCTGCTCTATCAATCCCTCGACCCTTTGCCTCAGCATATACCCTTCTGCCAAACTCCTCCGCCGTTTCAATTGCGCCAACATAGCTGGTGGAGCCTTCGTCCCTTACCGGTTTGCCTTCTTCATCTACTGTCGTCTGCGTGAAAATACACCCCAGTTTCGCCTCCCTTGTCTTCGCCTGTCCGTCTTCTCCTTTACCCCGTCTACCAAATACCTCAGCCTTCACCACAGGCACTCCGGTTCCATCCATGCATATATACATCTTTGAAACTGTTTTTATGGGGATCACCTTATCCAATGATGATTTTTCACCCTCCTCCTTCATAAATTCCTCTGCCTCACACCCCAATTTGTGTGATACACGCTCTACTTCCTTTGCGGTTACATCTATACCCGCCATCTCTTTTATGTCCTCATGCCCCAACCCAAAGGGTCTATATGCGCCAACTCTGCCCATTATCCTTCTGACTCCAGGGCTCAATGATGTCCCCTCTATATCAAGAGCTTTATCTTTAGGACAGTATCCAACGTTACCTCCTCTGTCGTAATAATATGCCCGAGCTACCTTCACTCTACCCAAAACTGTAAGCAGATCCTTGTCACGATACTCCATAAACTCATATACTTGCCCATTATCACCTGTAATGCTTCTACCCCTATAATCACCACCGTCTGCATTTAGCAACTTCTCTAAAATAACGCTGCCAACATTGTGCATGGAGGAACGAATACAATGCTCAACGCTCTCAAGGTCAATGTGACCTTCTCTTTCTTTATCCCTGCTCAATAGGGTTATTATCCGGTCAACCTCTTTTTGTATCTCTTCAAAAAGTGTCTCTTTAAGTTTTTTTTAACCTCTTCAAGTTCATTGGCATCTTCTACTTGAGGAGCTGGTCTTAAGTCGCAAATTTTATTGTTTGTCTCTATTAGCTCCCAAGACAACTTTTTAAATGTTTGATAGTTCTCTATCTCTTCTCGCAACTTCTCAAGCTCTGGACCAAGCTTGAAGTTCCTAATTTTGGTTTTCCCATCAACAAGCGCAGAAAAAGAATAAATTGGGCCATGCCCCGGATGCCCCGGGCTATGACATACACATGGCTTTTTACCACACTGTTGATAACGAACACTTAAGCTGCCGCTTCTCATGTCTTTAAGACCCTGAATCTTTTTCAAGATGTCCTGCCTTTTCTTTTCTAATTTAGATAGTTCCATATAATCCTCCTGTCTTATTACAGGTGGATTATATGACCAAAAAAAGAGAAAATCAATTCTACCTACTTTTTTGTCGCAGACCCC
>JBBUCK010000023.1:0-14536 GCA_038057845.1 Patescibacteria group bacterium | reverse complement strand
CTGAACCGAGTGTATACACTTCGCTTCCCCACCAGCACATTTACAAAGTATGTTTTAATCCAATATGGATTTATATGGTATAATAAAAGAAATGATGTATATTTTAGGAATAATTACAGGAATTTGTCTTTCGATACTTACTTTAGTTGTTTCTTTAATTTTTAAAACTCCACTTGAAAGAACTATCAATCAGATAGGGTCGAGAGTTAAAGAAAAAGGAAAAATATTAGAACCTGAAAATGAGGAAATTAAAAAATGGGTTGAAGAACTTAAAAATGAGTGAAATTATTTTAAATAAACAAAATCAAAAAGAGGATCTATCTAGAAGGATAGAAGAATTTAAAGTTGGTTTTAAAGAGTTATCTATAAAAACACAATTAAATCCTAAACCCCAAATTACTCCCGATGGTCCCGTGTTATCTTTAATTGACGTTAAATATGTGTCCAAAGTGCAAAAAGAAAACAACCAAGTGGCAACTTAAATTTTATAATGGAATTTGTGCCGAATGTTCTATAAAAATAATTAAAGGAAATGTACATGGGGCATGGAGTAGGGCAGCACGTTTGGAATTACAAGTTCATTCAAAAGATGTTCTACAACCCAAAAACAAAGATGGAACAGTAAATAAACACTTTGTTGAAGTCTATGGTACAAAACCCATAGAAAAAGAGTATAATGTATCTAAGCAGGAAGTATTAAAAAATGCCTACTAACTATGTATGAAAATTTAGAACAAAAAAAGATAGAGAAATGGAATGGTGTGTCTGATTGTTATTTGGTTACTCAAAAAGAGTGGAATGAGTATAGACAATGGTTAGTGTCACAAGGGAAAGCAAGTAAAAGAACTGCAAGTGGTTTTGAGGGTTTAGTGTATAAAGGAGTCCCACTGTTACCTGTTGGTGGAAAGGTTGAAGGTTAAAATATGTCTACGTTTAGACAAAAAGGAATAGCAAAACTTATCATAGAAAATGCAACACTAGACAAACCTCTAAATGGTGGTGAAATAGTAGAAAAGGGTAGATATAGCAAAAGTATGCAAATCAAACCGAGTCTTGTTTTAGAAAGTGCTGGCGTGCAAGAAGCGTTAGAAGATTATGGATTCAATGACGACAACGCCAAGAAAGTTGTGTCAGAAATTTTGTTAAATCCAAAAATAAAACCCGATACAAGAATAAATGCAGCTAAAGAAGTGTTTAAGGTTAGAGGTTCATACGCTGCTGAAAAAACAACAAGCTTAAATCTCAACGTAGAGGCTCGAATTGAAGACAAAAGTGGTTTAGAAGCTCTGCGAGAGGAATACGAGGAAAAATTAAAAGCTAAGTTAATACAATGATGCCTACCAAAAATTTTCTGCCTACTAAAAATTTTATTGAACCTGAAGTATTGGAGAAATTAGAGTTTGAGAAACCTATCTTACATGACGCTAGATGGATTATGAAAGGAGAACCTGATCCTAGTAATGGTAAAGAGTTCTACCATTCACTAAATTTTAACGAATTAAGTGGTGAATTTGATGGCTTGAATTATTTATGGAAAATTTACCATGAAATTATCGGACATTAGTATTCATAGTTGGTTGGGTGAACATCAGATAAAAAATGAACAAGGTGTTCCGCTCGATTTTAGAGACCACTTATTTCTCTTTGACATTTATTCGGATCAGTCACCAAAACTTGTTATTTATAAAGCGGCTCAAATTGGAATGAGCACTTGTGCAATTCTTAAATCTTTATGGCTCGCCAAACACAAAAAATTAGATATTATTTATACCATGCCCTCATCCTCCGATATGAAGGACTTTGTTGGGGGTAAAGTTAATAGACTTATTGCTCAAAATCCTGTATTATTAAACTATGTTAAAGACAAAGATTCGGTTGAACAAAAACAAGTTGGGGAAAATATTATCTATTATCGTGGGACGTGGGGTGAGCGCGCCGCAATCGCAGTCTCTTCAGACCTTAACATCCACGACGAGGAAGACCGAAGTAAGCAACAAATTATTCAAACCTACACAAGCAGACTTCAACACTCTAAATATAAATGGGAATGGCACTTTAGTAATCCATCCGTTGAAGGCAATGGGGTTAGTAGATATTGGTCGAGAAGTGACCAAAAGCATTGGTTTATCGTATGTTTATCTTGCAACAAAGAACAATATCTTGAATGGCCTGCTTCGATTAATGTTCAAAAACAGCAGTTTGTCTGTAAGTATTGTGGTTCCGAACTTAGCCGTGAAGAACGTAGAGTTGGTCGTTGGGTACGGAGGTACAAAGACAGAGAATTTAGTGGCTACTGGATTAGTCTCTTAATGGCCCCTTGGGTAACTGCTGATGAAATAATTAAATATTATGAAACAAAAAGCGCAGAATACTTTTCTAACTTTGTACTTGGACTTCCTTATGTGGGTGAAGGCAATCAAGTCACTCCCGATATTATATTTAGGAATTGCACACCTGATATTAATTCACAAGAACGAGTCGTTATCGGGTGCGATTCAGGACTTAAAAAACACTACGTTCTCGGAAACCGCGACGGGATATTTTACGCTGGAATAGCGCAAGATTGGTCAGAAATAGATTCACTTTTAAAGAAGTATAAGAGAAGTATCGCAGTCATAGACGCTCTCCCTGATCTCACAGAGCCTCGTAGGTTGAGAGAAAGATACCCGGGACGAGTATTTCTATGCCATTACGCTAGGGACCGCAAGACGTTCCAATTGATTCGTTGGGGTAAAGGTGAAGAAATGGGGAATGTGGTCGTTGACCGCAATCGAATGATACAGGTAGTTATTGATGAATTTGCCAACAAAAATATTCCTCTTCAGGGTATGCAAGATGATTGGGATGAATATGCAAATCATTGGGACACACTCTATAAAATTACTGAACTTGACACATTAGGAGTTCCGCAGTTTATTTGGGAATCAAGTAATGGACTGGATCACTTTGTTCATGCGACTGTTTATTGGAGAGTTGGCATGGATAGATTTAAAAACGATGGCGGTAAAATATTCACGGGAGAGACATTGTTTCCTGTTTCACAACCTGTTCGTGAAGAAACTATGATGTCCAAGACTAAATTTATATATGAAGAAAAGGATGAATGAGGTAATTAAAATTGAATTAACAGAGGAAGACGCTTTTTTGTTTAGAGAGTTTAGGGAACATCAAAATACGTTTACTATTTTATTAAAAGCGGGAGTATTTAAGGTTTGTGATGGTTCAGTGACTCTTTCATTCGATCATTCAGGAACTTTGGCAGATATTAAGTTAAATGTTGTGGGATATAAAAGAGGAAGAAGCGTTATCAACAGTATAATTTAATTTGACATTTGACTTGACAAATGAATTTGTAGTATAATTTATTCATTAGTAGCTCAACGTAGACAACACGAGAGCACGCAGTTTTGCGTGTTCTTTTTTTATGGCAAATTTACTTGAAGGATTTTATAGCTTACTACGACCAGTTAATAAAGTGAGTGAAACTGGCCAAGAGGAAGGTGTTGTATCAGACCTTCTTCCTGAATTGGAGTTGTCAATGGATGATGCAGAACTTATTGCTCTAAAGAAAGATTGGGAAAAACAATGGAGTCCATACGCTAAGGAGATTGAAAAGAAACAATTAGACAATGAAAACTACTGGCTTGGGCAACAATTTAATACAGGAGATGAAAAACGACCAATTGTTGATAATTTAATCTTTGAATCCTTAGAGACGTTTTTACCCATCGCTACTCGTCCTAAAGCTGATCCTTTAGTTGAATCGGACAATACAGAATTAGGAAATGCTATCGCTGATAAAGTGAGGAAGATGCTTATCTATATTTCCGATATATTATCCTACAATCTTAAAGTTAAACAAGTTGTTCGTTACTGGGCTTTGTATATGTTGGGTGTAATGAAAGTAGGTTGGTCCATGAAGGAAAATGACATAACTTGCATTGCTACCCGTCCGCAGAAACTTATTTTAGATCCTAAAGCAGTAATTGAGGAGGGAGAATACTCGGGTTATTACATAGGTGAACATTTACAAGATATGGCTTCTGATCTCGTGTTGCGTTTTCCTAATAAGAAAACATTTATTACTGATAAAGTTCACGATAAGATGGGCACGACACTTGAGTACACTATGTGGACAACTGATGATTATGTCTTTTGGACTTTGGAAAATGAAGTTTTGGGGAAGAATAAAAACCCCCATTGGAATTATGAAACACGACAACCTCTTCCCGCAGATCCAATAACAGGATTGCCCCCAGTAGATGAAATGGGTAAACCCATGACTCAAAGCGTTCTCGGGAAAAATCATTTTAAAAATCGCAAAAAGCCCTATATATTTCTTTCAGTATTTAATTTAGGGAAACAACCTCATGATGAAACTAACCTTATTCAACAAAATCTTCCTTTGCAGGATTTAATAAACAAAAGATTGACGCAAATTGACAAGAATGCTGATAACACTAATGGAGGTCTTGCTGTGTCGGGCGATGCTTTCACGGAGGATCAAGCAAAGAAGGCTGCTACCGCTCGAAGGAAAGGGGGCACGATATTTGTTCCGACTGGCCCCGTCTCAAATGCAGTGGTTGAGCTGACAGGATCTTCTTTACCTCCTTTTGTTTATGATTCTTTGATTGATTATAGAAATGAATTGAGAAATATCTTTGGAATACGAGGTTCTACCCCACAAGGAACAATTAACGAGCAAACTGTCAGAGGTAAATTAGTCATTAAAGGTCAAGACTCGGATCGTATAGGCGGAGGAATTTCAACATACTTGGAACAGTTCTCCGATAGTGTATTTAATTGGTTTGTTCAACTGATGTACGTTTATTACGATGAACCTCATTTTGCGACAGTGTTGGGTAAAGAAAGAGCGCAAGAGTATATTCAACTTGTCAATACTGAATTTACTTCAAGTCTTCTAGTTGGTGTTAAAGAAGGTTCGATGATTCCACATGATCCTGTAAATAAGAGGAATGAGGCAATGGAATTGTGGGCGGCGCAAGGTATTGACCCTATCACGTTTTTTGACCGATTAGAGTTTCCAAATCCTAGAGAGGCCGCTAAAAATCTATTTTTGTGGAAAGCTGACCCTATTTCCCTATTTCCTGACTTACAGGCTCAACAGCAACAGCAAGAAATGATGGCACAGCAACAAATGGCACAGCAACAAGGTCAACAGGTTCAACAACAGCAACAGGTCGAGCAAAAGAAGTCCCAAACTGATAGACAGCATGAGATAGCCAAAACAATGTTAATGGGACAACTTAAAAAGAAATAAAAAAATAACATGTCATTCAAGTCACAAAATCAAGCTAAATATATGTTTTCCCAGCATCCAAAAACAGCAAAAGAGTTTGCTTCAAAGACACCTTCAATTAAATCGCTACCGATAAGTTTAAATAGGAATAATAAAGTAAAAGTTTTAGGCGCATTGAGAAATTCAACAATTTCCCGTCCTTCTAGACCAACAAGACCAACTCGACCAATTAGGCCAAGTATGCCTCAAGCAAAGGTATTACGAGATTCAATGCAAAAGGATATGAATGTAGCAATAGAAAAAGCTGGCAAAGGCAAGGGAGTTGGGTACATTGAAAAAAAGTATAGATAGTTAGTTATTAAAGGAAAGATTATAAATTTAAAGACGTCTTCTTCTCGGTGTCAGACGTTAAAGAGCAACCTGCGAAAATATGGAAGATATAAATAAAGTTTTGGCGGATGTCAAGCAAGAGGGGACAGACCCATTTGCTGGCATGGAGAAGGCAACTCCATCTGAATCGCCAACGGAGAAGAAACCAGAGGAAGAAGTAAAAAAGGAAGTCACGCCTGAAGAACCTATAGTGGAACCAAAGGATGAAGACGTCCCATTTCACAAACATCCTCGTTGGATTGAGAGAGAGAAAGAATTAGAGGAACTTAGAGAAAAGGACGAGCAACGCAGTCGAGAGATTGCCGAGCTTACTGCCTTTAAGGAAGAAACCTCTAAGAAACTACAACCGACCACAGACATCCCCAGTTGGTTCGTAGAACTTTACGGAGATAATCAAGTAGCGTGGGCTAAGTATAGTGAGTATGAACGTGATAAAGAGGATGGTATAGAGCGCAGGTTCGAAGAGAAACAAGTCCAGAAGGCAATAAAACAAAGAGAGGAAGAGAAAGGATGGATTGAATTTAATAATCGAGAATTTGACAAACTTGAAGGGGAGGGAAAGAAATTTGATCGCAACCGACTTGCTAAAATCCTTTTAGATTATGCGCCGACTGATGTTGAAACTGGCAACCTCGACTTTCAAAAAGGGTATCAGATTTATGAAGCTCTAGAAGCCAAAATTGACCCTGAACATTCTCTGGCTCGTAAACAACTCGCGGACACCACGACCGGTTCTCAAAAAGGGGAGAAAAAAGCGAAAGACTATCTCACAAACAACGATTTGCGAAATAGGTCTATGGGCAGTTTATAAATTTACTAATTAATATTAACAAATATGTCAGCACTTGGAACTCGCGTGACAACAACCACGCAAAGTAAGCTCCTTCCGAAGGTTGTCGATACGATTCTAAACAGTAATGTTTTAGCAACTCGTGTCCTTTCGAAAGCGAGCAAGTTCAATGGAGAGAGAATGAAGTTCCCTGTTAAATATGCAAAGAATACCACCGGTACTTCTTTTGCAGGATTTGACACATTCTCTACTTCAGCAACGGACAATCGAGTGAATCTCGAATTTGTCCCTAAGTTTTATCAGATGTCAGTGGCTCTTCCATTGGATGAGCTTTCAGGCAACGCAACTGAAGAGAAAGTGATTGATTTGGCTAAACTTGAATTGTCAAGCACAGCTCAAGATATGGCTGATGATATTGGCACACTCTTTTATTCAACAGGTGCAGGTAATGGCTCCAAAGATTTCTTAGGTCTTGAGACTATCGTTGATGATGCAACTAACACAGTCACGTACGGGACTCTTTCAAGAAATACCTATACGACACTTCGTTCGACAGTGACGGCATCATCGGGTACTTTGTCTCTTGCTAAGATGTCAACGCTTTACAATGCAGTCTCATCTGGTTCTCAAACACCAACACTTGGCCTTACAACAGAAGTGGTTTTTTCTCTTTATGAGCAACTTCTACAACCCCAAGAAAGAATTGCCAAAACAGTTTCTCAATTCTCAACACAAGGTAATCTAGGAAAAGCGGGTACAGGACTTGTTGGCGGGACTGGATTTACAGGTCTTTACTACAAAGGATTTCCAGTTCTTGCGGATGAAAAATGCACATCAGGGGTTCTCTACTTCGTGAATGAGGACTTTCTTGATTGGTATGCGCTTCCAGTTGCAATGACAACTCCTATTAAATATCGTTCACAAGATATTGAAGGAAATGATTATTCGGATGTGGAAGGTCTAGGATTCTCTTGGTCAGATTGGATTAAGCCAACAAACGCAGCGTCGATAGTTGGACACATTTACCTCGGTGGCGAATTGATTTCTTCTAACCCAAAGCGTCACGGGAAACTCACAGGAATTACGAGTGTTTAATGTGTTTATTAGCTAATTAAAAAACACATGAAAAACAATGTAATTCTAGTTGCAGTGATTCTTGCCCTAATACTTTCAGGGGTTTCTTTCTTTCGTTCTGATGGTAACCCTCCTTTCGGTGCAGCCGGGGGAATGTTGGCAGAAAACTATTGGCCGTATTTGCTCTATAACGACGGGTATAAAAGTGAGAATGAGATAGTTCTTTCTGGTGCTGATGGTGACATTACAACAGGGGATGACCTTACCGTTACTGATGATACAACTTTGTCAGGTGGAGTTGTAACAGTCACCACAACAAATACAGCAACGTCATCTATGACGCTAGGTTGTATTCAAACGTATGCCACTTCCACAGCTACAGCAGTTAGATTTGTATTAAGTTCAGCGGGAACCACTACGGCAACATTCGGGGCTGGAACAGCCAGCGGCGGGGTATCGTGGCAATATGGTACTTGTCCTATATAACATTATTAACTTAAGTTAAATTATTATGCCTATTACTTCATTATCGGGCGCACTTCAAATTTCAGGCCAGGATTTACTAACTGATTCTTCTACACAGCAACATGCTCTCGGTCAATATGCCGAGACTTCTGATGGTCGTGGTTATCGCTACTGTAAAGTAGGTGCTACCGCTACTGTTCCAGGTAAGCTCTATGTAGGAGCAGATTTCGATGTCGTTAATCATAGCCCAGCAGGTGGACTCGGTGTCAACGCTGCGGTTGCGATTGGCGGTACAGACATCGTTATCTCAACATCAACAACCTTGGTGTTGAATGAACTAGCTGGTGGTTTCCTCTCTGTAGGTATCACTCCAGGTCAGGGATACACCTATAGAATCAAGAGCAACACCGCTACTTCGGCTGCGACTCTTGCGACTATCGTTCTTGACGACCCTCTAAAAATCGCACTAACTACTGCTTCAAAGGTTGTGGTAGTACAACACCAATACAATGGTGTAGTGGTTAGCCCAGGTGCGGCTTCGACAGGTGTTCCAGTAGGCGTTGCTAACAGTATCATCACTGCAGCTTATTTCGGATGGCTCCAGACTTATGGACCATGCTCAATTCTCTCTGGTGTGGCTACTAGCATCTCGCTTCCTGGTGTACCAGTTTCTCCAAGTGCTTCAACAGCTGGTTCTGTTATTGTATCAACTGCTATTCTTCCAACAGTCGGTTGGGCGATGCATCTATTTACAGCAACAGAATACAACTTGGTTCATTTGACTCTTCGGTAGTTTTTGCTTCCCTTTGCCTCCTATATTTAGGAGGTGGGGATGAGGCTAAAACCTCATTAACATAACGGCTTGCAGACGCCATAAAGTTCTGCAAAAAATAATGCAAGCGGTAAAATTCAAGAATTTTAGTGACAGGGATTTCACTTATAAATATGACGGCATACCTTATGAATTTAAGGCAGGCCAAGAAATGTTTATAGAAGATTTCAAAGCAGAACACTTTACTCGACACTTGGTAGATAGAGAACTTAATGCAAAAAACATACCTACCAATAGTCTTGTTGATAGAAAGAAGTTCGAGGCTCTTTGTTTCCCAACAGACGAAGTTGTTACACCAATGGAGGCTCTTAATATTGAAGAGAGTAAGAAGAAAAAAACCAAAAAGGTCGAAGAAGAGTTTGCAGACTTAAAAAAGAAGAAATAACATGAAATTAAAATACCCAATAACTTTTGCTCTTGTAACTATTTATCTGCTAGTAGGTTTTATCTTTGGAGTATTACCAAATTTAGCAGGGGCAAATCCATCTCAAATACTTGAGTCAAAAACTGCTACCGCAACGACAACAACTACAAACATGACTGCGGGGACGGCAACCACTACTCTTACATTCGACACTCAAAACGATGCAAGTTTCCCTGCCGATTCAGCAACTCTGATGATTCAACTTACAAGCTCAACGACAGCGTCAATTCTTGCAGAAATACAATATTCTCAAGACAATATTGACTGGTACCAGTCAAGTCTTTCGGAGCGCGCAACAACAACACCATCTCAATCTATAATGGCACAGCAATTCTTCACATTTAATTGGGCAACTTCAACGGTGGATAAAACCGCAGATGGAGGTGCTGGTATTGCCGCCGCTTCATCAACAGCAAAGAGGATAGTGGATGTTAAAACGCCTACACGATACGTTAGAGCAATCTTTACTATGCCAACAGGGTCTAACTTATCGACGTTATGGGCACAGTTTGTCGCTAAGAAACAAAATAGATAAATGAAACTTCTCTCTAAATCCGCAGCAGAGTCTAAAATCAAACAAGACAATGATGAATTGATTGATACTAATATTCGTCTGCGGAAATATGAGGGAGACATTGTCCATCGGTTGAACACAATTAAAGAGAATTACGAACCTGATAAATTACAGAAGCTAAGGGACTTTGAGAATTTCTGTAAAGATATTCTTATGAAGAAGTCGAAACTTTTAGAGGAATTAAATGGAATTGAAAGACAGATAGAGCAGAAAAAAGAGCTTTACTATAACCTAATACAGAAACAGGACTTACTTGATGAAAAAGTATATCAAATTGAAGAAGCAAGTAAAAAATTAGATTTACGGGAAGCATTTATCACAGATTTGGAAAAAAAGTGGAGAGAACGTTAATTATCAAGTAATGAAAATAACAAAATCCAATGCTAACTTTTACTAGTCGTAGAAATCGTGCGGGTGATTTATGCAATAACAGTGCAACAGCAACTCTCACACTTTTTGATAACTTGATGAATATTAATGAAAAACGAGTTATTTCAGCGAGAGATTGGGATTTTCTTGATAGACAGTACACACTTACTACCATTGCTGACACTTTCACAGTAACAATAGCAAGCCCCGGCGTATTCACTTTAACAGCACACAGTTTCACAGTTGGGAGTGTAGTTTATTTCTCAACGACTGGAGCATTGCCTACTGGTCTTACGGCAGGTACAGCCTACTATGTGGTCTCCGCTGGATTGACAGCCGATGCTTTTGAGGTTTCAACAACAATTAATGGTACAGCAGTGAATACTTCGGGTACACAGTCGGGAACTCACACAGTGACCACTCAAAGATATGTTTTACCCCCCTACACGGCAAAACCCAAGAATGTTTATGTTACGGTTGGCAGTTATCGTTATTCTCCCAAAGAAGTTTCTACACAGAAGGAATGGGATTATCTTAATGAAGTCGTCACTACAGGCGATGCTGTTACTCATTATCGTATTTACGACGGCTACCTTGAACTTTACCCCAAACCCTCTACGGCTGATAGCGTAGTGACAATTAACGCCAGAAGAGTAGCAAGAGACTTGTCTTTTGCAGATTATACCACTGGAAATATAGACATAGTAACTAACGGAAGTCAACTCGTGACTGGTGCAGGCACTCCTGCTTGGACAGTACCTATGGCAGGGAGATGGCTTAAAATTACTCCTTCCAATACTGCTACAGCTGATGGAGATGGGTATTGGTATGAAATCGCTCGGGTTATTTCCTCAACTACTTTAGTACTTAGAAAACCCTATGGCGGGACTTCTCTTACCACAGGAGCGGCTGGAGCCTACATAATAGGCGAAGCCTCTTTAATTCCTGAACCTCACGACATGCTCCCAGTTTATGATGCTCTTCAGACATATTTTACTTCTGTTGACCCAAATCAAACAAAGGCAAGTCTCTACAAACAATTATATAGAGAGGGTTATGAACAGATGGTAAGAGACCAAAGTTCAAAAGCTGATGTTGTTTTAGATAATGGAGAGAAGATGGAACTTATAAATCCTAATTTGACAGTTACTTTATAATGTGATTAAAGATATTATAATAAATCAGATTTTCAAGGGTCAATCAGCATCACAATACTTTGGTGAAGAAGGAACGTACAATTCTTCAATTGCCATAGACCCTGACCTTCCTATTATTTCAACAGGGACTCGGACTTCGGGTTTCATTGTGCCGGTTGGTTCGGCTCTTTTATCTGGGGCAAATGTAACCTCTCATGTGGTTAGGATTCTCAATAATCCTAAAAATACCCTTACTTATGTTGTACTTTCAAATGGACGATTGATTTCGTACAATAGTTCTCTAGCTTCTGAAACCCTTATCGGAACAGTTGCGGGGGGAGTGGCAGTCTGGGCTGAATATTATAATAATTACATTTATATCTGGACTGGTACTAATATCTCTCGTTATGGACCTCTTAATAATTTTCCTACTCTGGTAGATACAGTATGGACTGGGGCGACATTAGGCACTCAAACTGCGCTTACCAATACGACTTATCCAACTTTAAATAGTGTTTCAATACCTAATCATGTTGCTCATGTTCACGGGGACGGATCCATGTATTTTACTGATTTTATTAATGGTCAGGGGTTAATTCATAGGATAAATACGAAGAAGGTAACGGATGAAGGTGATACGAATGGAACGACGGTTCCCTCACTCTATAATGCGCTTGATCTTCCTTTTGGGTTTTATCCTACGGATATAGAAAGTTACTCTAAATCTCTTCTCATCACGGGTATTTATACGATTGATACGACGATAAATCAAGGAAAATCAGCTTTTGTTCTTTGGGACCCAACAGACACAGTTTCTTTTTACTTGGGTCCCGTATTTCTTCCCGACCCACTTTGCACGGCAACCTTAAACTCTAATGGAATAATTTATTTATGGACGGGAAATGCGCAAAATGGGGTTCGTTTATCACGGTATTTAGGTGGAGAAACAGTCCAAGACATAGCTTATCAGGAAGAAGGACTTCCACCGTTTGCAGGAGCGGTGGACGCATTAGGTAACAGAATTGTGTGGGGAGGTTTTACAACAAACCCCGAGACAGCTTCGTGTGTATGGGCGTATGGTTCTAAAGATGCCCGTCTTCCAAAAGGGATTCACAACATAATGAGAGGCACAGGAACAGGGACAACTCCTATTATAACGGCACTTAAATACGTTCAACAATCGTCCAATGTTACTCCTAAACTTGTTATGGCATGGAGAGACGGGACAACTAGAGGAATAGACCAATACTCAACCACTGCGACTCTTGATTCATCAATTCGATGGATGTTTAACATAGGACACAAGGTGGATGTGGTTCAGGTAAAGATTCCTCTCGCGGGAGCGATAGCGGCGAATACTACTATCATTCCGACTCTCTATTTTGATGACCTCTCTTCAAGTTTGGCCCTTACCACAATCAATAATACGAACTACCCGTCGAAAAGGAAGGTCATATATAAAGGAACTGAACTTAAAAACACTACAGCTTTAAATAATTTTATGTTTGAGCTTGTTTTTACAGGTACGAATCCATTACCGGTAGCTCTTCCAATCACAATTTCAGTAGATGTAAAAGAAGACGAGGCGAC
Organism: Patescibacteria group bacterium; assembly: GCA_038057845.1. Taxonomy (GTDB): domain Bacteria; phylum Patescibacteriota; class Minisyncoccia; order Phycocordibacterales; family JAGLPS01; genus JBBUCK01. The sequence continues at coordinate 1,632 of JBBUCK010000023.1, read as the reverse complement.
ATAACATGGTTAAAGAACTTAAATTATATAATATACCCATTCCACCTGAAACTCTTACCCAAGAGGATGTTTCAGTAATGGTTGGTTCGCAAATACGGAACTTTAGTCAACCATCAGTTTTACAGAGCGGATTCTATCAAAGCGCAAATTTTGTTTCTGGTTCTACAGGCTGGCAACTTACTCCTTCTTCAGCAGAGTTTAATGTCTCTACCGCTATAAATTCCCTTGATATTCCCGATACCACAACAGCTAGTTCTTTTCATGTTGACTCGTCAGGTAATACATGGTGGGGTGCTAATGTTGCAAGCGGTCTTGCTAATGCTAATGCGTCGGTGACTTCTGCGGGCGCGGCTGTGTTTAAAAGTGTCACTCTTTCTACGTCTGTGGCAATTTCAGGGATAGCAAACTCGACTGCAACAGATATTTCTCTCTTAGGATGGCAACATGATTTAACTTTTTCGTCAACTGATTTTGATACTGCGGCGTGGACTTCAGGTACAATAACACTTTCGAGTGGACGTACTTTTTCAATTTCTGCTGGTAATACAGGAAATATGGTTGCTCTCACTTATATTTATCTTAGTACGGCAGATTCTTTAACTGTTCTTCAAACAACAACGACAGCGTCAACGGCTATAGGAGCTAATAAAATTCTTGTAGCGGTGGCTCAAAATAATTCCGACTCAACTGCTAAGGTATGGCTTCAGGTGTACGGGGGAAAAGGTGGGATATTTCTTGGAGTGGACAACTTAGCGGCAAACTCCGCTTCAACGAATGAATTTATTGCAAATACAGCAAATATAAAAGACCTTATTGTTACCAATGCGAAGGTAAATGATTTAGCAGTTTCAAAACTTACCGCAGGTTCAATTACTTCAAAAGCGATTACTCTTGCGATTTCCGATACAACTGGAGATGTAAAAATTCAAGCTGGTAAAACTGATTTTGGAGATGATACTGCAGGATTTATTCTTGGCATGGATGATTCTGACAGCAATAATCCAAAGTTTGAAATTGGAAGTGCTACAGAGTATTTAAAGTATGACCCCACAAATGGTCTACGTGTATTAGGAATTTCACAAATAACAAAATCATTTACTTCAGGAGAGCCATTAGCAGTTGGCAATGCTGTATTTATTGAAGATTCTGGAGTTGATGTTGACCGCATCACGATAGCACATACAGTGAATGATGTTAATGAATTTGGAAGTGGTTTGACTGTAGAAAAGGTCGCTCAAAGTTTTGTCGTACCTAATGGAGGGATGTTGCTTTCAAAAATAAACTTTAATTATGGATTGTGGAAAGTAGGCACTCCTACTGACAATGTGATACTTACTATTTATGCAGATAGTGGTGGCGCACCAGTAGGGGCTTCGCAAGGTTCCGTTACGATTGCTGGCTCAACGTTGTCTGCCGTAGCAGATACCGCCTATGAATTTACTTTTGCTACTGGATTGGAACTTGCTAATGGTACTTTTTGGTTTGTTTTGTCAAGGTCAGGGGCAATGGATGGTGTAAATTACTATAGATTTAATCATCAAGCTTCTGGTAGTGGAGACCAGTATGCATCTGGGTCATATAGCAGATATATCAGTGGTTCATGGACAAATATAAACTTTGATATTGGTTGTG
>JBBUCK010000022.1:2007-16222 GCA_038057845.1 Patescibacteria group bacterium | reverse complement strand
CACAATTTGCTACTATAATCTCTAGCGGGGTGTATAAGGAAATCATGGAAAACAAAACATTAATAGCAAATTTACGTCAGCCCAAGGCTGACTAACACTATCGGGATGAAAAAGAAAGAAAAACTTATTGTCGGGAATTGGAAGCTTAATCCGACGGATAAAGAAACGGCAAAAAAAATATTTGTCGGCGTTCGTCAGTTTTCCACAAAGTCAAAATACAGCAAGACAGTAATCTGCCCTCCTTTTCATTATCTTTCTGTATTGCAACCTCTCATCAAAGGAAAAAAAATTGCTCTCGGCGCTCAAGATGTCTTTTGGGAAAATGAGGGCGCGTTTACAGGGGAGATAAGTCCAGTCATGCTTTCAAAAGCAGGAGCTTCGTACGTTATTATTGGCCACTCTGAACGTCGAGCAATGGGAGAAACCGATGAAATGGTTAACCGCAAAGTAAAAGCGGCTCTCAAGGAAGGATTACGGGCAATTGTTTGTGTTGGAGAGAAAGAACGTGATGCCCACGGCCATTATCTTGAATTTCTTTCCGCCCAAATCAGAAATTCTCTCGACAAAATTCAAAAAAAATCTCTTTCCGATATTATTATTGCTTACGAGCCTATTTGGGCAATAGGAAAGAAAGAGGCTCTTAATGGAAGTTTACTTTACGAGATGACACTTTTTGTTAAAAAAGTTATTTCTGATATGTACGGGTATGATGCCGGTATGGATATGCGCGTACTCTATGGGGGATCAGTTACTCCCGTAAATACAGTAGATATTATTTCAAATGGGCAAGTCGACGGTCTTCTTATTGGCAGACAAAGTCTCGACCCAGAAAGTTTCAGCGAGATTATTACTCTCATAGACACACTTTAATTCAATGATTCCTGTCACTGGTCTTCACGATATAAAAGGTAAGCGCGTTTTTGTTCGTGTTGATTTTAATGTTCCTGTTGTTAATGGAAAAGTATATGATGATTTTCGTATTGCTCACGCATTACCGACAATTAACTTTCTTCGCGAAGCGAGAGCGAAAGTAATTCTGGCAAGTCACTTTGAGGGGAAAGGTGGGGATTCTCTCCGTCCTGTATTTGAATATCTTAAAACTTTTTTCCCCCTTTCTTTTGAAACAAATTATTTGTCTTCATCATCTTTCACCGAAACAATTCCTGAAGGTGGGGTGGTGCTTTTAGAAAATCTTCGATTGCATTCAGGAGAAAAAGCAAATGACCCTAATTTTGCAAAGACTCTCGCAGCATTAGGAGATTATTATGTGAATGAAGCTTTTCCTTCTTCTCATCGAGCCCACGCTTCAATTGTTGCAATTCCACAATACATTAAGGGATATGCTGGTATACGCTTTATGGAAGAGGTTAAAAAATTAAGTGAAATGCTTAACCCAACAAAACCCTTTCTTTTTATTCTTGGTGGTGCGAAATTCGATACGAAGCTACCTCTGATTGAAAAATTTTTTGCTGTCGCTGACCATGTATTTGTTGCAGGAGCACTTGCTCATAATTTTTTCAAAGAAAAAAACTATTCTCTTGGGGAGTCTTTAGTCACAGAGGGAAATTTTAATCTCGGACGTTTTTTGAATAACTCCAAACTCATTCTTCCTCATGAAGTTTTGGTTAATCGCCAAGGAGAAATAGTTTCAGTGTTGTCTTCTGAAGTAAAAGACGGCGATAGAATAGTTGATGCAGGGGAGAGATCTGTTGAGAATCTGAAAAATATTATTACTTCTTCAAAAACAATATTATGGAATGGCCCTCTGGGTGCATATGAAGAAGGTTTTACAAAAGCAACAGAATCTCTTGCGCAAGCGATTGCAGAGTCAAACGCCTATTCTGTTGTCGGCGGAGGCGATACTATCGCGGCAATTTCTTCTCTTGGTCTTAATGACCGTTTTGGCTTTATTTCAACAGGCGGAGGAGCAATGCTTGATTTCCTCGCTCAAGGTACATTGCCAGGGATTGAGGCGCTTTCTTAACCTCCCAAAACCTTCCTAATTTTTTGGGCGGTCTTTTTGAATTCTTTCTGGCTGAAATTAGTTTTTGCGGGCCAATGCTTGAAGCCGTCGTGCGCGTAACGGGGAATGACATGAACGTGTGTATGAAATATAAGCTGCCCCGCGGCAGGTTCGTTGTTGTTTGCAATATTTATTCCGTCGGCCGCGACTCCTTTTTTGACCGCGATGGCAATCTTCTTTGTTGCGGCAATGAGTCGTGAAAGCACTTCATCGGGAGTGGTGTAGATATTTGGGAAATGCTCCTTAGGAACGACAAGAGAATGTCCAAGGTTGTTTGGTTTGATATCCAGGAAAGAGATTACGTGCTCATCCTCATATATGCGTGTGGCAGGAATTTCTTCCCTTACGATTTTGCAGAAAATACAGTCTTTTTCTTCCATCCCGTTAGAGGCAGGCCGCGGTCAGCCCACGCCTTGCATATTTACTTTTGTTTATAATTATACAACTGTAATTCATATTGTTTTAAGCTTTTATTTAAACCGTGACCGCGGCCTCTAACGGGACACGTGTTACACTCATTATACAGTATGAAATATATACTCAAAAAGGAAGAAATTTCTGATGAATTGAATGATTTAGATCCACTTCTTCATACACTACTTGTTAATCGTGGAATTAAAGAACGTCATCTTGCGGATCATTTTCTTTCTCCTAATTATGACCGAGATGTCTATGATCCTTATCTTATGAAAGATATGGAGAAAGCAGTTCTACGAATTCTTAAAGCAATCGATCAAAAAGAGAAAATTGTAATTTACAGTGATTACGATGCCGACGGTATTCCAGGAGCGGTTATCTTGCACGATTTCTTTAAACGAATTGGGTATGAAAACATGGAAGTCTATATTCCTAATCGCCACGACGAAGGATATGGGGTTCATACAGAGGCAATAGAAGAATTTGCGGCTCGTAAGGTCACACTCCTTATAACAATTGATTGTGGAACTACAGATGTTTCACCGATTGCACTTGCTCAATCTCTCGGCATTGATGTAGTCGTGACTGATCATCATCTTTCTCTCCACGCACTTCCACCTGCATATGCAATTCTTAATCCCAAACAAGAAGGATGTAACTATCCGGAAGATATGTTATGTGGAGCAGGTATTGTTTTTAAACTTGTCCAAGCACTTTTTTTGAAACGTGATTTTGGTCTTACAAAAGGAACCGAAAAATGGTTTCTCGATATGGTTTCAATTGCAACTCTTTCTGACATTGTTCCATTAACTGGAGAAAATCGCGCACTCGCACATTATGGTCTCACTGTTTTACGTAAAGCAAGAAGAATGGGAATACAGGCAATGTGTCAAACAATAAATATTTTCCCTGCACATCTCACTGAAGATGATATTACTTTTATGATTACTCCTCGTTTAAACGCTGCTTCACGGATGGGTAATCCAAAAGAAGCTTTTTTACTTTTGACAGCAACTGATAAAGATCAAGCGTCAGAACTTTCTTCTCATTTAAATACTATCAATAACGAACGTAAAGGAATTGTAGCCGCTCTCATTAAAGATATTCGGCGCTCTCTTGCGCAAAAAGAACCTGAAAAAATAATTGTTATTGGAAATCCAAATTGGAAACCGGCACTTCTTGGCCTCGCCGCAAGTCGAATTGTTGAAGAATACAAACGTCCAGTGTTTATCTGGGGTCGGGCAGAAGGAGAATTTATTAAAGGTTCTTGTAGGTCAGACGGTCTTGTTGATGTTTCCGACCTTATGACACGTGCCAAAGAGGGATTTGTCAAGTTTGGGGGACATCGTCTTGCTGGAGGCTTTTCTGTTTCACACGAAGAAATTCATACACTTCCGAAACGTCTCAATGATGCGTACGTACTTTCTCTTGAAGGAAAGACCCCCGAAATATTACCTTCAATTGAAATTGACACTGTTCTTTCTCTTGATGAAGTGAATCAAAAAACATTTAACCTTATAAACTCCCTTTCTCCATTTGGAATGGGTAATCCTAAGCCTCTCTTTTTATTTGAGGACGTGTTACTCGCTGATGTTATTCTTTTTGGCAAAGGAAAAGAACATTTGCGTTTTACTCTTGAGTCTTCTAAGGGCAAAAAAATTTCTGCGATAGGATTTTTTATGACATCGGAAGATCTTTCGGTTCTTCCTCAAAAAGGGGCAAAAATTAATCTTGTTGGAACTATTGAAGAATCACGTTTTGCTGGAAAACACGAAATACGCCTTCGGATTGTCGATACAGTTTAACTTGTTTCCTCTTTCCACACTCATTCTTACACACAAATTTTAGGGATGAATGTGGAAAGAGGAGGGAAAGGGGTCGGAGAAACGGGAGTTTCTCCGTGCCGGAGAGCAGCGAGTCTCCGAGCGTTGAGAACGGACGAGTTCTCAACGTGAAAATGCCCCTTAAAGTGGGGTATTTTCACGTTTTTGCTATACTTCTTCTATGAATTCAATCATTGTCTTTGCAGATGGTGCGTCCCTTGGTAATCCTGGAAAGGGTGGATGGGGGGCTGTTGTTTTATCTGATAATTATGTCACTGAGCTTGGGGGAAGAAAGGATGACGCGACTAATAATATGATGGAACTTACAGCTGCGATTGAAGTACTTTCTTTTTTAAAAAATGAGAAAAACTTAGTCACTATTTCGACTGATTCAGCATACGTAGTAAATGGCGCAGAAAAATGGATTCTTCGTTGGCGAGAGGAGGGGTGGAAAACAAAAGCCAAAAAACCAATTCGTAATTTTTCTCTTTGGAAAAAATTAGACGAGCTTTCTTTTGGTAAAAAAATAATATGGAAGCGCGTAGCAGGCCATAGTGGACTCGCAGGAAATGAGCGCGTTGACGCAATTGCCTCTGCTTTTGCGGCAGGGAAAGATGAGATACTTTATACAGGCACTCTTACTTCTTATAAAATTAATTTACTTGACGAACGATACGATAGCGATAAAAAAACCAAAAAAGAAAATAAGCGAAATAATAAACCCGCATATTCATATGCAAGTTTCGTTGGTGGGAAAATTTTCATACATAAGACATGGAAAGAGTGCGAAGCTGTCGTCAAAGGAAAAAATGCAAAATTTAGGAAAACACTCAATCGTGAAGATGAACAAAAATTAATTCAAAGTTGGAAAAAGAATGCCGGCAGGATTATATAGTTTTATCGGAGCTTTTGTTTTCGGAGTTTTCTTTCGATCTTTTATTAATTTAGGTGTTGAATTTTCTTTTTTCCTTATTCTCCTTTCTGTATTTCTTTTTCTCTACTATCTTTTTCTTAAGAAACGTTTAGAAAAAACATACTCAATACTTCTTCTTATTTCTCTCACCCTTTTTGCTTTTAGTGTTGGTATCTTGAGGTTTCATATTGCAGAAAAGGCTCGTAGTTATAATTTAAATGCATTCCTTTCACATCGTGTTGAAATTAAAGGCAGGGTTGTTAAAGAACCGGACAATCGAGATACTTCGTCTCGAATTGTCTTTTCTCCCAATACTATTAATGGGATAGAAGTTTCAGGTTTAATTTCTAAAAATAATAAAATACTTCTCACCGTACCCTCATATCCGAAAGTCTATTATGGCGACCTTATTACTATCGCCGGCGTTTTTGAAAAACCACAATCATTTTTAAGTGAATCAGGAATTGTATTTGATTATCCATCTTATCTTGCGAAAGAGAACATTCTCTACCAGATTAAAAATGCAGAAATTGTTTCCGTTATAGCAAATAAAAATTTTTCTTTTCTCCGTATTCTGTTCTCTGCCAAAGAAAAATTTATTGAAGGCTTGCATAAAAATCTCCCCGAACCGCACTCATCTTTGGCATCAGGTGTTCTTCTTGGGGGAGAGGACCCGTTACCAAAAGACGTGCAGGATAAATTTCGAAAAACAGGAATCATCCATATTGTTGTGCTCTCTGGTTACAATGTCTCTCTTGTTGTTCTTGTGGTAATGTTTCTTGCGGCTTTCTTTCTCCCACGCACGTTCGCCTATCTACTTACCTCCATATTTATAGTAGTTTTTGTTTTATTTGTCGGTGCAGGCGCAAGTACTATTCGCGCTGCACTTATGGCCATTCTTGTTCTTTATGGCAGGTTTTCATACCGAAAGGTCAATATTTTGCGACTTCTGTCGGTTGCTGCATGTATTATGGTTTTTCATAATCCGTATATTGTTGCCTTTGACCCTTCCTTCCAGCTTTCATTTCTTGCCACTTTAGGATTAATTGTTTTTTCCGAATATATAGGAAAATTTATACCTAAATTTTTTCCATTACCACTCAAAGAGATACTTGCAGCAACTATCGCGACGCAAATTTTCGTTTTACCTCTTATTTTGTATCGAAGTGGCGAATTTCCATTAATGACCTTGCCTGTAAACCTCCTTGTGTTACCACTTATTCCTGTTGTAATGTTTTTTGCATTTTTAACTGCTATAGGTGCATTATTTTCATCATTTATCGCGCTTCCTTTTTCACTTCTTACTACCTTTTTTATCTCCTATATCTTCAGTGTTGTGAATATTTTTTCTTCTCTTCCATTTTCAACATTTCCATTTCATATCTCGTTTTATGTAGTTGTATTTCTTTATTTCTCTTACGCTATTATTTTATTTTTCCTAAACAAAAAACCTCTCCGCCTGAAGGCGGAGAGGGAGTAGATCTTATAATGTAGCTTTAAATCTTTCTTCAACAGTTTTCCAATTTACAGCTGAAAGGTAGGCTTCTATATATTGTTTTTTATCTGCAGGAACATAGTCAACCATATAGGCATGTTCCCACATATCTATTGCAAGAATTACAGGGAGTCCTGAGAGGTGTCCCAAATGATGTTCTTCTACCCAGACAACATGAGGAGTTTTGCCAATAGGGTCGTAATAAAGGACCGACCACCCAACACCGCGAGTCATTGCCAATGTTTTAAAATGTGTGAGGAATTTTTCCCAATCACCATATTTTTCTGAAACGGTTTTTACCAAGAGACTTTCTGAAGGAACATTTTTTGCTCCACCTTCAAGAGAACCAAAATAATATTCATGCATTCTCATTCCGTCGAATTCAAAGGCAAATCGACGACGAAGTTCAGATATTGCATAAGAATTTTTATCTGTATCAGAACTTAATTCTTGAATTTGTTCTCGTATATGATTTACAAACTTAACGTATCCTTCGTATAGAGCGAGATGTACGTCAACTTGCTTTTGTGATATACCCTTAAGCATAGGAAGATTAAATTTTTGAGGTGAATATGTGTGCATAACATCTTCATTTTATCACCTTTTTGAAAATCTAAAGTGAGCCAGGTATTTTAGCAATGTTATAATCAAGAAGTATGCCTTTTTTAAAAGCTATCACGATAATTCTCTCACTTGTGGTTACCGGATTGGGTCTTACTTCTCAAGTTCGTAAAAATTACCTAAGAAAAAGCACAGAAGGTCTGTCTTTTTTTTATTTTTTCATACTTGCTATCTCTTACTCTTTTTGGAGTATGTACGGGTTTTTACAAAAAGACATAGTTCTTATCATTCCGATGTCCGCAGGAATGATCGTCTCTTGGATTGTGGTTACGCAGTTTTTGACATACAGAAAGAAATAAAATAAAAATATGAAACTATTTCTTGCCTCATCAATAGACCAAACCGCAACATTACTTAAGCATAAATTGCCGAAATCTAAAAAAGTTCTTTTTGTTGCTAATGCAGCTGATGACAGTAAAAGCGATAAGTCGTGGATAAAGCTAGACCGCGAAGCATTTATTAAACTTGGTTGTGACCTTATTGAAGTTGATCTTCGCACTATTTCTAAAGAAGATTTTGTGAAATATCTGGAAACGTCTAACATTATCCATTTTTGTGGGGGAAGCGTACTCTATCTTATTTCACTTATAAGAGAAAAAGGATTTGATAAAATAATTGTAGAATTTGTTCGTAAAAATAAAATCGTCTATTCAGGCTCAAGCGCTGGGTCAATGATTGTTGCGCAAGATTTGGCATTGAGCGCTTTTGATACTGGAGAAGAACAGTTTGCTGCGAAAATGAAAGACTTCTCGGGATTGGGTCTAACAGATTTCTTAATCATTCCACATGCTAGTAACAATGAATTTGCTGAAGGAAATAGAAAAATAGTTGAACAACTAGCCAAATATTCTCAACCACTTATTTTTCTTTATGATAGGCAAGCAATATGGGTCGAGGACGAGAAATTTGAAATTCTCTCTGTCTAATGAATACTCATTCTATACTCGGCTTACTTTCAGGGATTTTAGCGACTGTAGCATTTATTCCCTACATTTACTCGATTGTTAGAAATGAGACGAAGCCGCACCCAATTACATGGTCTATATGGGCGTTCATAGGGATTGTTTCATTCGGCACCTACTTTGCAACAGGAGCAACGACCACACTACCACTTGCACTTGCCAATATAATTGTGCCTCTGACTATTGCGTTTCTTTCGTTTAAATACTGGAATTGGAAAGCGAGATTTACCGTCTTCGAATATGCATGTCTTACAATAAGTGTCATTAGTATAGTGATATGGATTGTATCGCAAAATCCTTCACTTGCATTAACCTTTAACCTTATTGCTGATTTTATTGCAGCATTACCAACATTAAAAAAAGTATACCTAGATCCCTCAAGTGAGAATGCAACCACGTGGATAATAATTGTAATTGCTGATATCTTGTCGCTTTTTGCTATCACAGAATGGAGTTACGGCATTGTTTTACTGCCTTTATATTTTCTTCTTATATCCACGACAATTATGTTGCTTTCGTTGAGAAAGAGGATATAAGTTTTGATTTATTCAGCCGATTGACCTCACTTCTGTACAAAAGGAAAAATTTAAGTAATCTCAAGATAGGCGTATTTTCGCAAACATATATAAAAAGGAGAAAACCATGAAAAATGTGTCATATGGGGAGCTGGATACACGTATGCGGGCCGCTCTTGACGGAGCCTCGCGGGTTCTCGAAAACGCATATAACCCGTACTCAAATTTTTATGTAGGGGCATGTCTTGTCTCCATAGACAGGAAATTTATCGCGGGGACGAATTTCGAAAATGCAGCGTATGGTTCAACCATCTGCGCCGAACGCGCCGCAGTGCTTAAGGCAAACACGAAGGGAATACGGCACTTCAAAGGTATTGCCATTATCGCTCGTGGAAAGGATTTCGATACCACTGAAGTAACGGGCCCTTGCGGGAGTTGCCGCCAAGTACTCTACGAAGTCTCGCAAATTTCAAATTGCGATTTGCAGGTTGTTCTTTCAACGACCAAAAAGGATAAGATAATCGTGACGACTATCAAGGAACTTCTTCCTCTCGGATTCGGCCCCTTAGATTTGGGTATTGATATCAAAAAATACCAACTATCGGGAAAATAATTCACCCCCTTTCTCAAATTTTTTGAGAAAGGGGGTTTTGTTGTCAAAATCTTGCGGAGTTGGGGGGAGAAATGTAGAATGGGATTATAAATTATATTTTATGGCAAAGGTATATGTTGCTGGGGAAGATTTGAGTCGTGCTGATAGAGTAATAAAAAACTTGAGAAAAGATGGACATACTATTACCTATGACTGGGTTGTTTCAATAAATGAAGGTCCATCAAGAGAAAAAGCAAAAGCAGAATTAGAAGGAGTACGTAAAGCCGACGTTTTTGTACATCTTTGGGAGCACGATCAAGAGAGTGCACGTTATGAGGCGGGTATGGCAATGGGTCTTGCTAAGCCAATTATAGTTTCAGGCAAAACAGACGCTTTTTTCTTTCAATTACCTAATGTTTTCTGTGTTGTTTCTGACGATGAAATTGTGGAGGCCGTCAATAAATATTTGGAAAAATAAAAATAACTTATGAAGAAACAAATTCCAAAATTTTCAAAAGAAGAAAAGCTCCGTCTAACAAGGCCGCCTCGTCTTGAAGGAAAAGCAAAAAATGCCGCGATGTATCCTATTCGAAAGAAAAAGAAATTACGTGTTGTGAAAACAACAGAAAGAAAAGAAGAAATAATAAACCATGTTTGAGGACAGGCATGATGCTGGGCGGCGGCTTGCGAAAAAACTTGAACACTATCACGGTAGAGATGCGGTGGTGCTTGCGTTACCGCGCGGCGGTGTGGTTGTCGGTCATAAAATCGCCCAAACCTTTAAAATACCTCTTGATATTATAACTGTTCGCAAGATAGGCCACCCCAATTCGCCTGAATATGCCATCTGTGCTGTTGATGAAAAAGGAACCATTCTTTGTAATGAAAGTGAGGCTAAATTGGTTGATCGGGTTTGGCTGAAAGAAGAAATCAAACGACAACAAAAAGAGGCGCTTCGCAGAAGCATTTTGTATAGAGGCGCGCGGAAACCGGAAAATATTCACAACAAAATTGTCATTATCGCGGATGATGGCGTGGCGACAGGCCTCTCGCTTCGGCTTGCAATTATTGCGGTTAAGACAAAACATCCAAAGAGTATTATTGTCGCTGTGCCGGTTATTTCAGAGGAAGCGGCAGAAAACATAAGGGAAGACATTGACGAACTTATTACTCTAGAGTCCCCGAGTCATTTTTTGGGGGCAGTCGGTTCTCATTACGAAATATTTGACCAGACGGAAGATGAAGAGGTAATTAATCTCCTGAAATCTCGTTTTATGTAATTTCTATACAATCCAAGATGACATAATCTCTAGGTTTTACAAGATTCGACCTTGCATTAAAAAAACAGCCCGTTTTGGTTTGAACCAAAACGGGCTGTTGGTCTTGAGAAGGTCGTTGCCTAAGTTATAATATATTTCCTATTACCCGACTAAGACCTGCCTGTAGAGCGGGCACTGCGTCGGGAAAGCGCAGATTCACCTTGTTAGCGGTGGAAACCACTCGCGTTCTGTAAATTATCCAATCAGACTCATCGCTGACATTTTGCGTCAGAGAGGTCGACGTTCCTTGCTTCATGTTCCCAGACATTTGTTGGGAGATCTTTTTGCTAGAACGGGCGGAAACCTGCACGTCCGTAACCATCATATAAGTTACATCCTTCACACTTGAGTTTATGATTGTTTCAAGCAGTCCTCCCAGAAGCGCGCCGCCAATACCTGCCGCGGCCGCAGTTCCGTATCCTCCGCGAGCTCCGATAGATGCTCCGGCTACACCCCCGACGAGCGCTCCGCCATAGCCGTTGTAAAGCGTCTGCTGCGCGGCCGAGAGCGATGTTTTTTCAGCTTGCAGTAAATTGACCTGCAGTCTCAAGTTGTGAGGCTCTTTATAACTTGAAACTATTCTGTAGCCTCTTCCCTGAAGAATTGAAATAATTCCTCCAAGGTCGATTTCCTTATCGGACGTGTTCCTGATGTCAATCCAGACGTTTTTCTCTCCCAATTCCTCGGGAGACAGAAAAATGGTGTCGGACATTTTTGTCTGAACATCAAGATTTTTATGCTCCATCGCAATTTGTGTTGCGGCGCATCCGCTTATCGCAATAACAATTACAGTTACAACAACGGTAAATATGAGGTTTTTAAATTTCATATTTCACCCCCTCCCTTTCTTTTTTAGTTGATGATAGGTTGAGAAATAGAAATGACTAACTACATTCCAGTAACTACAGTACTACACTTTTGTAAAAAGTAAAGATTCTTCAATTTCAAGCAGGACTTAGATCTATTCTCGCTTTCTCTCGCGGAAGAGGGGAAACCCTCTTCTGATTCACGCCAAGGAATTTTGAATGTCTCGTGTCTTAACGCGAGGTAGTTTACAATTACCCTTATGATTCGCTTGTATGTCCGAGCTGCTATTCTTCTTTTCCTTATTCTTTCTAATGTTTTAATTTGGTATGCCGTTTCTGCCGAAGAGGGTGATACTCTAAAAGTTTCTTTTTTGGATGTTGGGCAGGGAGATGCAATTTTTATCGAAGCGCCTAATGGCAATCAAATGCTAATTGATGGAGGAAAAGGAAAGGTTGTACTTGAAGAACTTGCTAAGGTTATGCCTTCCTACGATCGTTCAATTGATATTGTTCTTGCGACCCACCCTGACGCAGACCATATTGGTGGACTTCCGGAGGTACTCAATCGTTTTGATGTTTCTCTATTTCTTGAACCCGGCGTTTCTTCCGATAGTGCTATATATCAAGGGCTTGAGGAAATCGTGAAAGAAAAGGGAATTAAGAAAATTCTCGCGCGGCGCGGAATGAATATCAATTTGGGAGGCGGGGTCACATTCATTGTTCTTTTCCCTGATAGAGATGTTTCTCAATTTGAAACGAATACCGCCTCAATTGTCGGTAAACTTGTTTACGGAGATTCTTCTTTTCTTTTGACCGGAGACTCTCCCAAAAAAATCGAACAATATCTTATTTTACTCGATAAAAAGGGTCTTGATAGTGATGTTTTAAAAGCGGGACATCATGGCTCTCGCACTTCAAGCGATGAGTTTTTTGTGCAAGCTGTTTCTCCAGAGTATACGATTATTTCTGCCGGGAAAAACAATCAATACGGCCATCCACATAAGGAGGTGCTCGATATTTTGAAGAGATTTGGCACGGTAATTCTTAACACATATGAAACAGGAACAATTACTTTTGAAGTAACAGAGAGTGGTTTGGTATTAAAGTAAACCCAGCACCATTTTTATTTTTCCAAAAATGGTGCTGGGTGAATTGCATTGCCTTCTGTCCTTATCTACAATGAAAGGAGACTTTTTGATAAACGAAAGGAGGTGGTTTGGATGTTTCAATTCGCGTCTGATCGATTGAAAGAAATACAATCAGTTGGAGAACGCATTTCACTTCTCATTAAAGACAAAGAAGGAAAACTCGTAACACTTTCCGCCGGAGACCGCATTGCTTTCAGGATAACGGATGGGGCTTTCTCTCTTTTCCGAGGTGGTGATGCCTCACCTGTCGGATTTGGGTGTACGCAGGATGGTAGATTATCACTTCTTATGGATCGTCCATCCGCACTTGAGGCGTTTAATATCGCGGAAGTTATTGCGAGACGTTTCAATCTTCATCTAAAACCGGATCCTTTTTGTCGTCGTGAAAATCCTTTTTATTTCACTTTCATGCTTGTGTGAGTACTGTACAAAAAACCGCCCTGCGACTTTGCTCAGGGCGGTTTTTTCTTTAGATAACTCCTGCTTTCTTGAGAGTAGCAAAAGCTCCGTTTTTCTGAATCGTCTTGATTCCTTTAGTTGAAAGTGTCAAAATGACGTATTTCTTAAGTTCTGGAATGTAAATTTTCTTTCTCTGTAAGTTAACTTGTCTGCGAGCTTTTCCGATAGGATTAAACTGCGTGGCACGCGTACGGTTACTGTAGCCACCGCCATTTTTCGAAGTTTTATTCGTGATAGGGCATTCTTTAGCCATATTTTGTAATTTAAAGAGTAATGGTATCATTAGCGCCGACACTATGCAAGAGTTCGATTTTATTTTCGCTATCGCCATTCTCATTATGTCGGTTGTCTCCCATGAGGTTGCTCATGGACTGATGGCTCTGGCATTAGGAGATGAAACTGCACATCGTGAAGGTAGACTTACTTTGAATCCTTTACGTCATATCGACCCCCTTGGTTCTGTAATTGTCCCAGCAATTTCTTATTTTGCTGGTGGCCTTATCTTTGGCTGGGCAAAACCTGTTCCATACAATCCTCACAATCTAAAAAATAGTCGCTGGGGTGAAGCCCTTGTAGCTTTGGCTGGCCCAATGACGAATATCTTCATCGCAGTTTTTTTTGGTCTGCTTATTCGGTTTGGGATTGTATATAATTTTTTACCTGAAACATTTATACACATTTCCATTCTTCTTGTCACTATAAATCTTCTTCTTGCTGTTTTTAATCTTGTACCTATTCCACCGCTCGATGGGTCAAAAATCCTTTTCTCTCTTTTTCCATACCATTTATACGGATTACGAGCTCGTATTGAGGAATCTAGCCTTATTTTGCTTCTTATTTTTGTTTTTTTCTTGTGGCAATTTATTTATCCAGTTGTTACTTTTCTCTTCGGTCTTATTACAGGACTCCCTATTCTTTAATCTGCGCTTGCATTTTTCGGCCCCCCATATTAAAGTGGTGTCTACCTTTGACGAAAAGTTTTTGTTTATTGCCTAACGAGTGAGCGGAATGAAAAAGTCTTTTTTTCATTCCCAAACGAGGGACGGCAACAAGGGTTTTGACCCTTTATGACAACAATCAATCAGCTGATAAAAAGAAAGAGAAAAACCCCAAAAAGAAAGT
>JBBUCK010000022.1:0-1907 GCA_038057845.1 Patescibacteria group bacterium | reverse complement strand
ATGACAACAATCAATCAGCTGATAAAAAGAAAGAGAAAAACCCCAAAAAGAAAGTCAAAGACTCTCGCTTTGACTCGTGGTTTCAACACGCTTAAAAATCGTCCCATTTTTTACAACTCTCCCTTTAAGCGCGGTACATGTACTAAAGTAACAACCAAAACTCCAAGAAAGCCTAACTCTGCCGTTCGGAAAATTGCTCGTGTTCGTCTTACAAATGGGATGGAAGTAACAGCGTATATTCCTGGGGAAGGTCATAATTTACAAGAGCACTCTGTTGTACTCGTTCGTGGCGGTAAGGTTCGAGATGTCGGCCTTCGATACACTATTGTTCGTGGCGTACTCGATGCCTCAGGTGTTGAAGCCCGTCGAAAAGAGAGAAGTGAATATGGTACGAAAAAACCAAAGAGTAAATAATTATGCGAAGAAAAATCAGCAAAAAAATTGAGATTAAACCAGATTCCGTTTACGAATCGGTAAAAGTTTCAAAACTCATCAATTACATGACTAAAAGCGGGAAAAAGAATGCCGCTCGTAAGGTTGTTAACGAGGCTTTCAGTGTTCTTAAAGAGAAAGCCAAAACAGAAAGTCCATTGGAAATTTTTGAAAGCGCTCTTAAAAATACTGGCCCAACAGTTGAGGTACGTTCACGTCGTGTTGGTGGTGCAAACTATCAAATTCCAAGAGAAGTTCGACCAGAACGTCGGCAGTATTTAGCAATGAAGTGGATTATTGATGCCGCTAAAACAAAAACCGGTATCCCAATGCATGTTCGTCTTGCTGATGAGATTCTTTCTGCAAGCAAAAATGAAGGAGAAGCTGTAAAGAAAAGAGAAAATACTCACAAAATGGCCGAAGCAAACAAGGCTTTTGCTCATTTTACTTGGTAAAGGAATAGTTAATAGTCTGTAGTGTGTAGTCGGTAGTTTAAGAAATTGACTGACCCCCTACAAACTACTCACTAACTCACTACACACTAATTTTATGACCAGTAATAATTCAATCGAACGAGTACCACTAGAACGAGTACGAAATTTTGGAATCATCGCGCACATTGACGCTGGTAAAACTACTACTTCAGAGCGTGTGCTTTTTTATACAGGGATGACTCACAAAATCGGTGAAGTGCACGAAGGCGACACTGTTACTGACTGGATGGAACAAGAACGAGAACGGGGCATTACAATTACTGCTGCGGCTGTTACATGTTTTTGGAATCCAACCTATATGGGTAAAGATATTTCCCAAAAAAATCGTTTTAATATTATTGATACCCCAGGGCACATTGACTTTACCGCTGAAGTGAAACGGTCTCTCCGTGTTCTTGACGGCGCTGTTGTTGTTTTTGATGGTGTTGCGGGAGTTGAACCGCAGTCTGAAACAAACTGGAGATACGCTGACGAAGGCAAGGTGGCACGTATTTGTTTTATAAACAAAATGGACCGAACAGGTGCAAGTTTTGAAAATTCATACAAGACTATTCTCGACAGATTAAGCAGAAACGCTGTTCGTATTCAGATTCCGATAGGGCTTGAAGGAGACCATAATGGAGTTGTTGATCTTCTTCGCATGAAGGCTTTCTACTTTGATGGAGAAATGGGAGAAAAGGTGCGAGAAGAAGAAATTCCGAGCTCTCTTCTCGAAGATGCGAAAAAATATCGTCATGAACTTGTGGAAAAAATTGTTGAACACGACGAGACTCTTATGCATGCCTACTTTGAAGGGAAAGAAATTGGTCTTCCCGATTTGAAGCGCACTCTTCGTAAAGCTGTTATCGAAGCAAAATTATTTCCAGTTCTTGTAGGCTCTGCTCTCAAAAATAAAGGCGTTCAGCTTGTCCTTGATGCAGTTGTTGACTACCTCCCATCTCCTCTGGACATGCCCCCTGTTAAGGGTATTAACCCTAATAC
>JBBUCK010000021.1:0-6650 GCA_038057845.1 Patescibacteria group bacterium | reverse complement strand
AAGACTTTTGAAATTCAGAAATAAACATTTTGAATAATTCTAGGTTCCCCTCATATATTATAATAGCCTTAGACATACGAACATCATATTCGCGGCCGTCAACGGCACAGCGAAACATTATAGCCGTTGGCGGCTTTAATACATCAGAACCGTCTGCGGACGGCGCAAGGTTTCCCCCGGGAAGCAATTGTCTTTTATAATCCTGTAACCAATAATTTGCCATGTCTATACTTACGCCGTCGCGAGCTGCTTGAAAAACCCACATACGACGAGTGGCTTCATCAGAAATCTCGTTAAGTATTAAAGCCACACCAAGTTTAATTTGTTTTGTTGCTAAGTAATCTTGCAAATAGTCAGGCATAGCGCCTATGGCTAAACGATCGTGGACCCACTTCTCACCGCGACCCAAAAGTTTAGCCACAGCCTTTATGTCCGAATTTTGTTGTGTATAAAAACGTAAAATATGTTTTGCTTCATCTACTGGGTTTACATCAACACGCACTAGATTTTCGCTTGTCATTATAGCTAATGCCTCATCATCAGACAAAGCACGAATAACACACTTAATTTTTAAGATACCTGCGACTTGGTGCGCCAAGTAACGGCGCTGACCAGCAACAAGCTCATAACCAGACGGCAACGGACGAACCATTATAGGATTGATTAATCCATTCTTTTTTATATCTTGTGCAAGCTCAAAAATCTCATCGCGATCAATATGCTCACGCATATTATTAGCAGGTAGTTTAATCTGATCTGTATATATTTCTTGTGTAGTATCCATTTACATTTTTATTACTTTGATTGGTAAAAGACCGGTTTCTGGCATACGACGAATAATTAAAGTGTCATAGTCGCCAATAGCCAAAACTACTTGATCGCCCCGCTGTAAAGTGAGAGCGGTCAAGTAGTTTTTCGGCAAGACAACACATAAAGAACTTCCGGTTTTAATTATTTTAGTGATAGTATAGCTTTGCATATCATTACAATCATTATATAGTGTACGTCCCCTTAAGTAAAAGAAAGTTATCCACAGTTTAATTGTAAAATTCATTTACATTAAAAAATGATAGGAGTATAATATACATGTGCAAGCAAAATTAGTTGCATAGACAAATACGACGCGTCATTATATTTTAGAGAAAGCGGGTTAAGATTTTCTAAAGGGTAGAAAACTTCCGCTCTGAAACGAAACATACTAAAAAAGGCTGTGTGTTCAGCCATGGAAGAAAAACAAAATAAGTTTTTCCCCCATACCCCCTTTTCCATAAAAAAAGGGGGAACAGCTACCCCCTGACTTTTTTTAGGAGAACATAGATAGTACATGTTGACAAGGTGTTTATAATTCAATACAAATGCACTAGGAAGAGAAATACATTTGAAAATTCTGAGCTGCGCTGATACAAAATGACGCGCAGTGCAGCTCAGAGTATTTAAATAAATACTATTTTAATAATTAATTAATTTCATACAAATATGAAAACAGCAAGCAATAGTGCTAAGAAGTTCGTAGAGAGAGCAAGTGCAGCCAGTGGAGATTATTTATCAGGTGCGCAATCAACGTCTAAGGACCAGAGCGCAGCCGCTATAGCCGGAAAAGCAAACTATGCAGCCGGTATTAACGCAGCTTTAGCAGCAGGAAGATACGAAAAAGGTCTACAAAAATCAGGAAAATCTGGTTGGTTAAAAGGTATTACTGATAAAGGTGCAAATAGATTTGCAGAGGGAGTAGCTAGTGGTGCAAGTAAATACGCTGCTAATTCAGGTCTTTATGATTCCGCAAGAAGTGCCGCAGATTCTATGCCAAGAGGTCCAAAAGGTTCAGAAGCAAACTTTGCTAGAGCAAAAGCTGTAGGTCAAGCTTTGAGAAAGTTAAAGACAGGACTATAATCATTACTAATTTAA
Source organism: Patescibacteria group bacterium (assembly GCA_038057845.1). Taxonomy (GTDB): domain Bacteria; phylum Patescibacteriota; class Minisyncoccia; order Phycocordibacterales; family JAGLPS01; genus JBBUCK01. Next base: position 4,745 of record JBBUCK010000021.1, on the reverse strand, counting down.
TTTTAAAATACTATTATGAATTTATTTAGATCAAGAGAAGCTTCGTTATCAGCTGTAGATACAAAAACACAGCTTACAACGCTAGGTTCACAAACAGCGCCGGGTCCTTTACTAGTACCGGGAGAAGCGAAATTTTTGAAAAGCGCACGAGTTGCAGGCGTTTCAAGTAATGAAGCCGCCGCACAAGGTGGTTGGATTATACGTTTAGAGGGTCCGGGAATAGAAAGAGGGGTATTTAATTTAGCCGGTGGAGCTTTCGGAACAGCAGTAGCTACAGGCGCACATTCAAGACTTAGTTCTGTGAGAGTACCTATCAATATCGCGGTAAGACCGGGACAAGAAATTTTGGTTTTCGCAGAAGCTACTGGTGCAGACATGGGAACCTATCAAGTTGGTGTTACTCTTGAATTTGGATCAGAAGCAGGACCAGAGAGCGTTAGTTTGGGAGAAATTACTGTAGAGGGAGATATTACAGCAGTTGATACTCTTACTAGATTAACCGCGCAAGGTTCAGTTACAGCACCATCAAGACTAAGCCCACCAGACGCTAAAGTGCTAAAAAGAATTCTTTACGCTGTCGCTTCAGACGCAGCAGCAGACGGAGAAGTTAATTATATTCTAAGACTCGGTGGGGACGCTATTAAAGGAGGTGAACAAACATTTATTCTTGGAGCAGAAAGCTTTATTGATGTTGCTACATCAGGCGACGGAATAAACAACGACATGCCAGTAATGATGTTAGACAATCTAGATCTAGACATAACTCCAAACGAGACACTTGACATTTCTGTAGAAATGGCAGGAGTAGACGTAGGAACAGCAAGCGCTGTCGTTACCGCAGTATTCGCTTAATAATTAAATAAGCCAATATGCCTATTAAGACACTAAGCACAACGGCGGAGGAACTTATCCCTAGAAACAGACTGCGTAAGTCTATGGTTTTTCAAAATGAGGACTCGACAATAAATATCTTTATCAAACAAGAAAGAACCGCCGTTGCTACAGTTTCAAGCACAATACACGACCATAGGCTAGGGCCGGGTGGTGCTATTGCTCTTAACTTTGGAACAGACGGAAAAGAAGCCATTGAGGACAGATGGACAGTTGTTGCCGCTTCGGGAACACCAATAATTTCGTTTTTTGAAACAGAGGAACATGTAAGATAAAACAAAAATATGCCACAAATCACCGGAGGAAATGTAATAACAGACGCGGCACAACTGCTTCCGGGAGTGGTAGCTTCATCTGAAATATTGAACGACTCAATATTGGACGCCGACATAAACAGTACGGCGGCTATTGCGCGTACAAAACTCGCAAACGTTTCAGCGACAGCAAGGCTTTTAGGAAGAAATACTGCTGGAGCTGGAGCAGAAGAAGAACTTACTTTGACACAGGTTTTAGACTTTATAGGCTCGGCTACAAAGGGGGATATTCTCGTAAGAGATACGTCTGCTTGGGCAAGATTAGCGGCAGGAGCTGCAAATTTGTTGTTTACCTCAAACGGAGCCGGAGCATTGCCAACATGGACTGCTTTTGCAGGAGTTACCTACAAAAATGGAGTAGACTCGTATGCAGGCGCAACAGGAAATCAAACTATCGCACACGGACTCGGTGTTACTCCTAGAATACTTAGAATACGAGCAGCAGAATCAGTGGGGGTTATTTTAGACAGCTACGGAATATATAACGGAACAACAACTAGTGGTTGGTCATGGTTAGTTCAAACGGGTACAACACAAACAACTGTTACCAGTACAATAAATATAATTACAATAGATCAAGGAGGTGGAACAAATATGTATGTAGCAACTGCTACAATGGACGCAACAAATATTACACTCGCATGGACAAAATCAGGCAGTCCGGGGACAGTTAAATTCACATGGGAGGTGGAGGGTTAAAAATAATTTGTCCACAAATAAATGACGAAAGATGATCTAAAACATGCTATAATATCGCTAGTCATGGGAGTTTTAATAACTGCCGTAAGTAGTATCGTCATGGGTGTAGCAAATATTTTTATAGATTGGCTAAGTGGAGCAATCGGAGGAACAGTAACAACAATAACCTATTTATATAAGAAAAAACTCCTATGATCAGACTAATATTGATAGCCTTAAACGAGTTTGGAACACAAGGAATACAAGGTGTTACAAACAATCCTCGTGTGCTTCAATATTTTTCTGACATAGGGCAAAAGTGGGTAAAAGACGACGAAACAGCATGGTGCGCAGCTTTTATGAACTGGTGTTTGCTAAAAGCAGGAGTACAAGGTACTAATTCTCTTTTGGCTCGCAGTTTTTTAAATTATGGAATCAATACGAATTATCCAGTACTTGGTGATATTGTTGTACTATGGAGAATAAATAGAACAAGTCCGTATGGACATGTTGGTATATTCATAAAAGAAACAGAAAATATGATCTATATACTAGGAGGAAATCAAGCAAACTCTGTAAATGTTACAGGTTTTCCTAAAGGACAATTATTGTCTTATAGACGAATAAGAGAATAAAAATATGATAGAAATGTTTAAATACGAAAAACGACCACAATATCCGCACATGTCGCCAAGCGATACGGAAATATGGAATCGTTATATAGATAAATTTCCAAACGCATATCTCACATGCCAGTACGATTTTCATATAGGAGATACTGCGCCATTTAATACTCTAATGGACGACGGAACTGATCTAAACCAAGACAAATTATACAGATTGAGAATTGACGTAGTGGCGGCAGATAAAGAGAAAATCAGCGTGATTGAGGTGAAACCAAACGCCGGTGTTTCAGCGCTAGGACAGTTGGAAAAATACACTGAACTTTTTATAAGAGATGAAACACCGTTTATTCCAGTGGATATGGTGTTAATCACAGACAAAGAACTGCCAAACATAGATTATTTATGTAAAAAGGCTGGTGTAAAGTTAATAATAGTGTAAAATATAATAATATATGCCAATAGCCGTAGCAATAGCAGTTAGATATATAATAATGGCGGCTGTACAGCTGGGTCTTTGGAGATTGATAGAAAAGTACGGACTGCCCCTACTAAATACTGGTGTAGCCGCAATCATGACAGCTTTGGGTGTACCAGAAGATGTCGCGAAAGACATCATGGCAAATAAGCTCCTCATAGCATTTGAGGAAGTGGGCATTTTTGCTGCGACACTGAAAACAAGACTGCCTATAAGAGTAGCAGAGTATCTAGGTTTTACATCAAAAGGATATATATTACGGACGTTAGGTCTAACAGCAGAAACAAAAATAGGAACGACTGTAATATCCGCCACAAGTAAAGTGGCAACCACATTGGGCGAGGTAACAGAAATAGCAAAAGTAGTATCACAAACCCGTTCTCTGAGTACATCTTTAGTGAGTACATTACTTAATCATATATGGAAGTTCGTAGGTTTGTCAACTGCCTTTTTCTTTATGACCGCGCAATATATAGACTTTGCAAACTGGCAAGGACCATATCAAAAAGTCTTTCAGGGGCTGCTCGCCAAGTTTGGACTCAATCCCGATACACCATTACCAAAAGCAAATACAATTTCTCCCGATAATTGGAAAAGACTTTATTCAGTCATAGAAGAATTAAAGCCTCTTGGAATTGCCTTTCCGTTTTCAGACAAAGATAGACCATATTCAAGGCAAGCTCTCTCTGACCTTGTTGACGAGCTTGCAAGCAACATGACTTTGCAAGGCACTAATCCAACCTATAAAAATCTTATCGCTACGCTCTTGCCACTCATACAATTAGAAAACAGAACAAGAACAAACGCAGAAATTGACACAATTTTGGCTAAAGTTTCAACAACAACAGTGGTGCAAAAAACAGTTAGTACTAGTGTGCCGTCTGTTAAAGTATTCACTGGAATTGTATCACAAGGAGTCGTAGGTGCAGGCTTAGTATTCACAGCAAGACCAGATGATCTTATAGAATCAGTAGACGAACTAACTACGGCTGCGGTTAATAATTTAGCGCCATACTTAAGTACATTACTGCGAAAAATAGTATACGAAGTAAAAGTTGTATCGTCTGTAGTAAGCGCAGACGGCTTTAGACAGACAGGACAAACTCAAAGAATACAGACTGGTACATGGAAAGACGGAACGCCAAAATATAAAACAGTAACAAATAAATTTGCTACATTAATTATATATGCAGTTACGGATAAAGGCAGTCGTGCAAAGTTAAGCACAATCGTTTTAGGTCCGGTAGATAGCGCCAAACTAATTGTAAGAGGAAACGAGTTACAAGAACTACAAAATAAGTTACCGGCACTAACAACAACAACAGATATAAAAGAAATAGAAACACTTGTAACTAAGCAAACAGTTAATGTACAAACACCAGCTCAAACGGGTACAACGACGCCTCAGCCTGTAGTAAGTACAGCTCAGCCTGTAGTAAGTCCGTATCAACCTGTAGTAAGTGAAATTCAGCCTGTAGTAAGTACAGCTCAGCCTGTACAAACGACAACAACAGCTATTGTAACAGTAGCGCCGAGCGCTGTTACAAAACCCGGAGCTAATGCAACAACGCTTTATGAATGGTATACTGCAAACGGACAAGCGTTACCGCCTGTAAGTGTAAGAGCCTCTGCATATCAGGCGCTAGGGCTTGGACAAGCTACATACTATATTGGAACAGCAGAACAAAATACGAACTTATTGAATGCTCTAAAAAAATAACAACACCTTGCTAACGCTCGGTGTTGTTATTTTTCGTTTTG
>JBBUCK010000020.1:0-1663 GCA_038057845.1 Patescibacteria group bacterium | reverse complement strand
ATCATTCGAGCGATTTTCGCTCGAAAAAGGTTCGAGCTTCGTTCAGCAATTGCGAATTCTATGAGGCTTCACAAGCTTTTGCTTGTGGTGCTGTGATTCGAAAAGCGGACCCGCCTTGAGGCGGGGAGCTGGACCGCGAAAATTTGCAAAGCAAATTATTTGTAACCGAATCCCAATACCCCGACAATTCTAAAAGGCACCTTGTTTAATAGGGCAGTGCTTATATATTTAAATAAATATCAAACCACTTAGTTCTGTTGATTTTTACTTTTTATTTCGTTTATTAAAATTTCTGAAAGTGATTGTTTATATATAAGTTCAAAATTAATTATTTTTTCTAACATATCTCCAGAAAAGAATAGAGAAATATTTTTTGAAATTTCAGAAAATAAACTCCTGCCGATATGGTTAGTGGTAACTGCTCGTAGTTCTCTTTTCCCAGTCTCCGATTCTTGTGTTGCTGTAGCGACAATACCCACTATTTTAGTGTCTTTATTTACCACAGATCCTCCCGATGATCCTTTCTGTGCAAGAAGGCTTCCATTAATTGATAATAAATCAATGGTATTTTCATTGAAAGTAAAAATATCTCCAATTATGCCTATACTCGAAAGACTTGAAAGATTATTTTGAACACTAATTCCCCCTAAAAAACCTGCTGGATAGCCAACAACAAGGACTGAATCACCCTTTTGGGCGTCTTCTTCCATTTCTATTTCAAGATAAGGAAATACAGAAGGTAGTGGGCTATTGTCGATAGTTTTTTCAATTGCTAAAAAGGCATAATCACCCTCTCCCGTACCCTTAGGGTTTTCAACTATGATGTTTTTTGAATTTTCTTTTATCCATTTCTGTGAAATATAAATAAGTTTTGCGTGATATTTTGCTGTAGCGGGATTTCCCATACGAATATAACAATCAACAAAATCATCAAGCAAAAAATACTGTCCAATATGAGCATTTGTGAGAATAATTCCCTTTGGGTCAACAAAGACCCCGCTTCCAGTAATCGGCTGTAAACTGTTTCCTTTTGCAAGGCAAAAGATATTAACAATAGCAGTTCTCACTTTCGTGTTGATTGCTTCAAAATCAACAGTCTCTTGTGGCAGGGGAATAGCTAAGATAGGTGGCTTAGTGACAATTGTTTCTAAAATCGTGGTTTTTTCCGGCACTTTTTCACTCTCTACTACTATATTTTTTTCCTCCTCCTTTATTATCGGAGTTGTTGTCGCCACCTCCTCTTCTTTATTTGCCAAAGGGACTTCTTCTACGAAGGTATTTATTTTAATATTGGCAAGTAAAAGGATGAAAGGGATTGTAAATATAAGGAAAATTTTAAAGATGAGGTTCATAAAATTGATTATAACAGGGGAGTGGAAATTGCCCAGCAGAACTTTTTTTGTTACTATGATTTTTACTTGCGGGTATAGTTTAGTGGTAAAACAACAGTTTTCCAAACTGTGGTCGGGAGTTCGATTCTCCCTACCCGCACAAAAATTTCCCAATTTTTGGGCGGGCAAGCACGCAAATTGTTTTGCGTGCGTGGGAGAATCGAAAGCCGGAAGCCGGCGGGCTGAGGCGGGTCATTCTGACTCTGAGAGTCATCAGACTCGAACGAGGTCGCAGGCTTTTTCAGAAGAAAAAGACCTGTGACCGATTCTCC
>JBBUCK010000019.1:0-13771 GCA_038057845.1 Patescibacteria group bacterium | reverse complement strand
CTCTCTAAAACATCCAAGTGCTTGGCTATCTAATTCTCCAATTTTATTCGACAAGAAAGGAATAGGGATTAATTGGTTTATGTTTGCAATGTGGGGATTCCTTCTTGGAGTTTTAACTTTAGGAGGATTTTTATTAATATGAACAAACGAACAGGATTTATGATTAAAAGTTTAGTTTGGATACTTATTTTAGCTTTACTTGGTGTTGGAACTATTTTTTTGCTTAGTGGAAATGATGGAAATGATGAAGATAGGGAAGAAGGTCAAAGTTGTTCTTCTGATGGTTTCCTAGACAGTAATTGTAAGGAAGGATTATTGTGTAATATTGGTTCAAGTGGAATACAAGGTGTTTGTAATACAATTCAACAATGCATAGATTCTGGTTCAACCGCAGATGCAATTAAAGGAAGTGAAGTTTGTTTTAGGGGGGTTTAATTAAGTAAAATGGCAAAATATAAACTCCTAGTCGACGATGGAAAGCCCTACGAAGAAATGGTAGAAGGATTAGGAAATCTAAAAAAGAAACTTACCGAATTAAAAAACAGAGCAGAGAACGAAGAATTTGCATCTCTAGATTTATTTGTTTATGACGAAAAAGGAAAGGACATCACTGACGAAATATTAAAAAAATTGGGGTTGAATTAAAATGGCAACAAAACTTCCAGACGGATGGGTAAGAGATGCTTCTCAAGAAAAAGATGATAGCCAAAGAAATGGCAGTGGTGCTTACAGATGGTATGAAAAATCTAAAGGTGGATTTGTTGCTTCTTTAGTCGATGGAGACATTCCTAATGAAGGCGAATGGAGAATTTCTGGAAAGAAGTTTGATTCTATTTCTTCAAGAGGAGACATTCACATTATGCTCAGAAAATCAGATGCTGAAAATGTAAGAACTATTCAGGCTCTAATTAGAAGGGAGAAGATGAGATGAAATCTTCAACAAAAGAACAATTAAAATTCTGGGGATCATTTTTTATAGGAGTAACTTTTGCATATTTCACATTTTTAACGTGGAATAAATTAACAGAGTGGTTAGGGAATAGCACATTTGTTTGGATTATAACAGGATCAATAGTTCTTTTAGCAATAGTTCTAGGATTCTTCAGTGTAAACAAATTGGCAAAGAAGTTTACGAAATAAGATGAAAAAATCAAATTGGTTAATCACATTCGAAGTATTACTCATTGCTACACTATTTGACATATTTATTGCAGATCCTCTCCCCTTTGTTGATGAAATTTTATTAATTGCTTTAAGCATTTTTAGTTTTATAAAAGCATAAAAGCAGTAAAATAATTCTTCGTCGGTAAAGTGATTTCTCCATAGGAAATAAAGGTGTGTTTTTACTTCCAGTGGAACAGAAGTCTTTATATACCCTAATACCCTATATGTTTTATCATACTCCTAACGGAGAGGAAAAAACAAAAATGGAAACACAAACAATGACGGCAGAGAATAGAACTGCAAAAATAAACAGCATAGGTGGATGTGGCTGTGATTCTGATGTCCGTGCTTTTTTGAGCAACGACACATCAATTCAGCTTGATGCCTACAGCGATAGAGCCATACCCCAACACAGAAATTGTGGGGGAGATTTGGCACATAACGGAACGCAAGTGTTCTGCACTAAGTGTGATAAGACCTTGCTTGATTTGAAGACTGATGGAAAGACATCACAAAAAGAAGACCTTATTAGCAGTATATGTAGGTCTTGGATGGAGAACTATCCAGAAGCAGGAGCAGGTAATACCATGAAGTGTACCTCCTTCAACTACGATAAGATGGAGTTTACTTTCGTAGACGAAGAAACTGGAGAATATGCCTCTGTGAACTTGAAGACATTAAAGAAAGGATTTAATGTATTGCTCCAAGCGATATTGGATGGAAAGTACCACAACTCAATTGGAGCGATTCCACATATCCTTGCAGAAGGGTACGAAGACGATGCACAAGACCACGATGCCTTAGTGCAGTGTGTAGTATTTAAAGAGGTGAGATACGGATAATTAAATCATATTCCCTTAAATGGGAGCAGGGAGTTTGGAAACATTCTCCCTGTCCTAACAATTAACATGAAAAAACAAATAACAGAAAGAAAAAAGATAGTGCAATACTCAAAGAAATGTCCTAAATGTAATAAAAATATAAAGGGTTTTTCAGAAAGTCAAGTAGAATATAATCTTAAATTACATTTGGAAAAACATGAGAGGGAAAGATGAAAGAAACTTTTACAGAAAAATTGAGACTGAACAAAGACAACAAACAGAAACTTGTAGTTATCAATAAAATAATAGAAGAATATTCAAAGCAAGGCTACAGATTAACTTTAAGACAACTCTATTATCAATTGGTTTCAAGAGATATCATCGCAAATAACTTAAAAGAATATGCTAAATTATCAAAATTACTTGTTCAAGGGAGAATGGCAGGAATTGTAGATTGGGATGCAATAGAAGACAGAATCAGAGTTCCATTTATTCCTTATTGGGTAGAAGATATCGCTGATGCAATAAGAGACACAGTAAACCAATACAGATTAGACAGAATGGAAAATCAAGATGTTTATATCGAAGTCTGGGTAGAGAAAGATGCACTATCTGGGGTTCTTAAAAGAATAACTTCACATTACCACATAAATCTAATGGTTAACAGAGGATACAGTTCCTGCACTGCTATGCACGATGCCTCAGAGAGAATAAAAGAGAAACAAGATGAGAAAAAGTGTTACATTCTTTATTTAGGAGACCACGATCCTAGTGGAGTTGATATGGTAAGAGATATTGAATCAAGATTAGAAGAATTCGGTGCTGAAGTCGAAGTAGAAAGAATTGCTTTAACTCAAGAACAGATTAAAAAATATAGTCCTCCTCCAAATCCTGCAAAAATAAAAGACCCAAGAGCAAAAGATTATATCGCTAAATTTGGAAATACTTCATGGGAAGTTGATGCCCTAAACCCAGAAATTTTACACAGAATAATTCGGAAGTCTGTTGAAGAACTTATTGATTCTAAGAAGTTTGAAGAAAAATTGGAGCAAGAAAAATTAGATAAAAAAAAGCTGGAGAAATTTACAAATGCCTAAAATAGATAAAGCAACAAAGAAACTGACAGATGAGTTAATCCAAGAGGGATTTATAGAAGAAAATCAAAAAGATAAAGAAGAAATTGCCTTAACTAAAAAAGGTAGAACAGAAATTAAAGAATTCTTATCTAAAAATCCGAGAATGTCTTATTTAATAATGATAGCTACCAATGAAATAATGTATGAAATAATGTATGATATGGATATTAAGGTGACAACAGCGAAAGAAATATCCCAGAAAAGTTTTTGTTATGTATGTGGTAATAAAGAGATAACAATTCATCACATGAGAATTGAGGATATAAAAAGTAAGAAAAAAAGAGGAAAGGTAAATGGAATAATTCCATTATGTAGATCCTGCCACGATATTGTAGAAGACATTGTCAATAAGGGTAAGGCAAAAAGGTTATGGTATGACAGAGGTTTTGAAGCTGGGAAGAAATATCAAACATTTGATTTGGAAGATAAGGAGTTTTCAAAATGATTGAAGAAAAAGATTATTTAGAAGATCTTCTTGACGAAATCCATGCATCCAACTTAAAAAATAAAGCAGAAGCAGAAAAAATCCTAGAAGATTTGACTAAAGATCCAACGTTTTTGGAGAGGTGGTTAAAATGACACATCATATGAACATACCAAATGCAATAAAAGTTTTACAAGAAGCAGGTTACAAAATTGACGAGCCAGAAGAAAAAACGAAAATCATAAACAATGTTGAATATGAATTGGAACAACACGATAATAATAAAAAGTTATCAGACATTAAAATTCCTAAAGGTTGGAGATTGTTAAAACCTTTTGAAGCACAAAGATTATGGGATTTAGGATATTTAAGAGATAATTGGATTTTTGTAGAAAATCCTTTAAAGAATGAATTTGTTGCCAGGTTCGGTGCTGGTTCCGGTAGGGCTAACCTCGATTGCGGCGGGGATCCGTCTTTTGCTAGTCCGGGGTTCGGGGTAATTTTTTGTAGAGATTTGAAGGTGAAAAAATGACAAACGAAATATGTGCGAATTGCAGAAATACCGAAAAAGCTCATAAGGAAAGAACTCCCTCATTAGAAAGATATTTGAAACTTTATACACAAAATCCATTATGCAAGAAATTCAAACCTCAAAGTCCCGATGAACCTGCAACAGATAGAAGCCCACCAATATCTGTGAAAACGGTGGAAAGGAGAAGGGACACTCAAAATCAAAATCAAGTCGGGCAAGATGTCGGTAGCAATCAACTACCTATTCAGTCTGATAAACTGATGAACCCGATAGCTAATTCAAACGGCATTTTTGATGTGAGTGATTTGGAAGAAGTAAAGGATATAGTTAGAGAGAAACACGATAATAATTTTGGAGCAACTTCGCCTTGGGAATTTGATTATATTGTTGAACAAACAAGTTTATTAATAAGCCAAAGAATAAAAGCCGAAGTTGTTCTGGCTATCAACGAAGCAAAAGTTATTTCTGAAAATAGTTATGGGAATGACGATGGAACAGACGAGATTTTATTAACAAAATATTTAATTGATAAAGAAGAACTAAAAGTTCGTCTGGGGATAAAATGACAAACAAAAGTTTAAGTGAGAAGAAGATTGCTTCACCTTTATTTGAAAAAGGAGTTTATTGTTTTAGTCCAGTAGATGTCCGTTCAGCAGTTCAGCGTTTGTTCAAGTTTGTTAAAGAAGACCACGAACTTTGGGACGACCATGCAGATTATAATGATGACGGAGAATTGTGGAGGAAGAAAAAGATATTAGAAAAGATAGAAGAAATCTTTGGGAGCTCAGCCAATGACGATTAAAATGAAAGATAAAAGTATTTTTGACACGACTGATTTGGAAAAGGAGATTAAAGAGTTTATAAAAACAAAAAGGGGAACACCTGAATTTGCTACAAATTGGACTATCCAATTTAACGAATGTAAAATTGCAGAACGCCAACACTTAAAATTCCTCGTGGAAAAATGGCTTGATGAAAAGATTGTAGAATTTAGGAAGAACCCATCAATAGCATCAAATATGGTTCTACACTTAGAAGAACTAAAAAAGAGGTTGGGGATAAAATGACATACTCCCATACCCTAAAGGGTAGGGTATCTTAACGAACTATGGAAACAAACAAAATATACCAGATGGACTGTCTTGAAGGATTGAAACAATTAGAAGACAATAGTGTAGACCTTATTTTAACAGACCCCCCTTATAATATAGATTTCTCAAAGTATGATTCATTAACAGATGAAACAGGAAGAAAGTTTCATTATACAGAAAAGTTAAGTTGGGATAAGAAAGTAAATATTGATATGAAAGAATTAAGTAAAGAATTATTTAAGGAGTTTAATAGAATATTAAAAGAAAGTGGAAGTGTAGTTATTTTTGGTTCTCGAGAATGGGCTTATTATTATTATGAACCTGCCATACAGAATAACTTTGATTTGAAATGTCAGATTATTTGGATAAAGTCTAACCCAATCCCACAATTAAGACATAAGAATTATAGGTCTGCCCATGAGAATATTATATGGTTTGCAAGATATAAAGAAAAGAAATGTCCATTTACATTCAATTTTATTAATCAAAAGGAGATGAAGAATGTTTTTGAATTTCCAATACTACAAGGGAAAGAGAGATTAGACCATCCAACACAAAAACCATTAAAACTTATAAGAAAATTAATTCAAATCCACTCTAATCCAAAAGATTTGGTTGTTGATTGTTTTGCTGGTTCAGGAACTACATTAGTTTCTTGTAAAGAATTAGATAGAGAATTTATAGGATTTGAAATTGAACCAAAATATATAGAAATGGCTAATAAAAGGTTATCACAAAAACAACTAAACTCGGAGGTCTCAATTCCTCCCAACCTTAAAAGGATTGGGTATCCTTGAGACGATTATATGACAAACTCCCACACCCTAAAGGGTGGAGTATTCAATAAAAAAACATGGAAAAACAATTATTAAGATTTGAGGAGGAAGAAACGAAAGGTAAGACTAAGAAGTTTAGAGTTTATTCTACACATTCAGACGACTTCTTAGGAAACATTCATTGGCGTTCAGGTTGGAGATGTTATGTGATGTCTTATGATGGGGAAATAGATATGTCTTTATCTTGCAATAAAGAACTTAATGATTTTATGGAAAAGTTAGAACAAGAGAGAAAACTAAATTTAATGGATGCTCCTTGCCTTGTTTGTCAAAAGAAAGAAGAAGTTGATAGTGGGATGTGTGAAGATTGTTTGAAAGAAGCAAATAAGCATTTAAAAATAAAGAACATTTCTACTCCCAATCCTAAAGGAATGGGTATCCAAAATGCAAAACTTATATGAGAACAAAAACACAAACAAAAATCAAATTAGAGAAAGAGATTGGGGAGATAGTTTCAAAAGATATTGAACTTGTAGAAATTGGAGATAATGAGATTAAAGCAAGAATCCCAGATGGAAAATTTGTTATTCTACAAGAAAAGAAAGCAGAACTCTCCCAACACAAAGCAGACATAAAAGCATTTGAAGATTTGATTAAAAATTGGTTGAATGAGTATTGTTCGCATGGAAAAGATAATTGTTTAAAATGTATCAAAGAATTAAAGGAGGGCTTGAAGAAGATATGAAAAACCAAAAAGTCTTAATCCTTTTAATCTCTGTGCTTTTCATAGTCAGTCTTTTATTTGGAGGAATGGTTGGTTTACTGATTAAACAAACTCACACTCCAACGAATAAAAATTATCCAGAAGCAAGAAGTCAAGTCCCTAAAATCTCCTTTGATGGTATCTCTCCTTCAGAAAAAACAGAAATAATAGATATGATAAATTCTCTAAAACCTATTTATTCTTCAGCAATGGAAGAAATTCACTTCACAACAAATCAAGGTTTAGTCAATGGTATTTGCGATGATTCTTGTTGGGGTGTCAATCATAGATATGTTGAAAATGGGGCTTGGCATTCTGAAATTTACATTTATGTTGATGAAAATATGACAAGGGTAAAACAAACTTTATGCCACGAGATAACTCATCAGTTTATTAAACCTGAAGAATATTTCCACAAGTTTGCCTATGACTTAGCAAGTGAGGGGGTGTGCTATGAATAAAAAAGGGGTAATGGAGATGTATGTAGGTGCGATAGTCAATATTGTTCTTCTTATGACTATGATAATAACAATTTATAATCCACAACAGTTTAAAATAACAAAACAGGTCTGTGAACAAGAAACGGCGTATAATCAAACTTTAATTGAAAAAACTTATGAAACAAGAGATGAATTAGACTCTTTAGGGGGAAGAAATAGTGGTGAATCTTTAAGTGTTGAGGCAAATCTATGTGATGAATTTTCTTATCTTAACATTAGTTATTGTGAGGAATATAAAGAAAAACAGTCTTTATTAGTAAAAAAACTAATTGAGATAGATAGAGAAATTCTAAACAACCCTGTGAATAAAACGACCTGTCACGACGAAGAAGTTGATGAAATCAAAGTTAAAGAAGGAGATTTTTATCCGACAGGAACTTATGAAGCATTCGTTTCAAAACAAGATTTAACAGTCAAATGGCTTGATGAAAATGCTATCTGTTTGATAAGGGGTGAAAAGGGAGATAATATTTTTTCTTATGATTGCGAAAAAGGTGGTGTGATAGATGTTAATATTAATGAAACACCAAGAGAAAATTGCTCTTATCTTGGGATGGTAGGAGATGGTGGAAAATGTTCAAAATACAAATTAGGAAACTACACAATAGAGGTTTTACAATGATGCCTTATAAATCTATTTCACAACTTGAAATATGTAATTTGGAGGTAGCACAGAAAAGATTAATCAAAAAATTAGTAGATAATGGATTTAAAATAAAAATAGTTTTCCCAATAAACGAAAGGAGATATACCATAATCACTGGTATCCAAGACAATGAAGAAAAGAGAATATTCCTAATGTTCAAAAAAGAATTCTTTCATAATTTTGGAATGGAATTTAGGCATTTAGGAGCAACAGGGCAAGGAGATACAATTAATGTTGAAGATCTAAAAACAGCCTTAAGATTAGAAGTTACAGACATTTATTCTGTGTATCCAAATGGAATCTGCTATACTATCCCTCTTCAAGATTTTCTAATGAAGAGTATTCGATGGACAAATAAGGAAGGAAAAGAAGTTAGAAGCATTTCTATTCACGAATTGAAAAGGGGGTATAACTTGATATGACAAACAATGATCTTGAAGTAAAAATTGCAACAGAATTTTATGAAAGTCAACTCACTGAAGAAGAAATCTTACAAGCAAGGTTAAGTTCATCAAGCCAAGAAGTCCCTAGGTCATACATCCATTGTTTACTTGAATCCTATAGAAAAAGTCTTAAAGATAAATGTCCTGGTAATTTACAATGAATTTAACACCAAAACAAAGACTTGCATTAATCGTTTTTAATAGGTATAGATGTGAAATTTGTGTCAGATTAGGAAAAGATATCGAATACTCTCCTGAAGAATTAGAAATCCACCGAATTAGAGCAGGGTACGAAGGGGGAGCATATAACCACAGAAATTTAATGGTTTTGTGTCACTTCCATCATGGTTTAATAAGTCAAGCTCAAAGAATGAGTTTAGGGATACAAAATTAAATAAACAACAAAATAAAGAGATGATATGGAAGAGGAAAAAAAGAGAACTTCAAATTTTAAGTTATATGATAAACTTCGGCAGGTTTACAATCTTCTAGATAGTCATGTTCCTCCTTCTCATCAAAATGAAAAAGGGATAGAAGAAAACAGTATCTGTGCAATTTTAAAGACTT
Organism: Patescibacteria group bacterium; assembly: GCA_038057845.1. Taxonomy (GTDB): domain Bacteria; phylum Patescibacteriota; class Minisyncoccia; order Phycocordibacterales; family JAGLPS01; genus JBBUCK01. The sequence goes on along the minus strand of JBBUCK010000019.1, from coordinate 4,908 downwards.
CATCGTCAGCATTAAGTTATTATTTAAAGATGTTAAGGATCTCTGGCTTTATAGAAAAGAGAGGAATGGTATGGGAAATTAAAAAAGAATTCGATGAAAAGCAACTTCAAAAGTCAATCCGAGTAGATAATGAATCCCTCCTTACATTAAACCAGTTTCCAAAAGACAAAAACAGAGGACATGGTTTCCAATTAAAAGTCATGTTAGGTAAAATCCCTGGATGGTATAACTTCAGAAGAAGAAAACTCTTAGATAGAAAAGAAATGACTTGGTATCCTTTAAAACATTTAGTAGGTGAAGGAGAAGGAATAATCTTCAAAGGTAGAAAAATACACATAACAAACAGTTCTATTATTGTTTACGAAACAGCCAGTTATATTTCAGACTTAGCTAGAGTTTCAGAAAGCCATGCCATTTACGATATTCTTCATCTTGTCAAGCAAATAGAAAAGATTTTCCAAGCAAACCTTTTTCCAAACGGACAAATCAAGTTCAAGGTTACTAAACAGCACCACGCTATGATTAAAAACTCACTAGCAAAGCAATACAACGATAAAAAGAAGAAGTTGGAGATTTGGACAGGGAGAGGTTTAACTTATCTTATAGACAACAGTTTTGATATAAATGAGTTTGAAGGAGTTCATCCTAAGACTTCTCCAGAAGATATGGATGATAAAGTAATCCCTTTCTTCAAGTCGTTGGACAAAGACCCAATGACAACGACAGAGATAAAGGACAACTTCAGTGAATTTTCAGATAGAGTTAAGAAGTTGTCCGAAAACGATATAAAGCTAAGTCAAGTCTTAGAGGGAATGCAGAAGAATCTTGTTTTACTCACAAAAGAAGTCGCAGATTTGAAATTCCGAAAAGATAAAGTTTAAATAATACTTATTCTTGTAATTCTCGGAGAAGAATTTTAATTCACTAATAGAATATGCCAAGCGGAAGAAAAGAAGGACAAAAAATAGAGAAAAGGGAAGATAGGAATAGAAAGATAGCTTCTATAATTGCCAATATGGAACTAGGGGCAAAGATAACCCCTACATCTTTAGCGAAGTCACTCCAAATGCATCCTGACACGTTGAGAGATTTACTTGATCTCCATGACACCCTAAAAGAAGTAGGATTTGAAACCTTAAGAGATAAAGACGGAAAATTAAAATTAATCATAAGGAATGATGAAAATCTCGATATTGAAAAAATACTAACAGAAATGAGAAAAGATATTCTTGATATAAAAATAATCTTAAAAGAAAATAAAATTAATAAAAGATGAAAAAAGATAGAACCTACGAAGAAATGTATGGAAAAAAAAGAGCAGAAGAAATAAAACAAAAATTGAAAATACTACATCAAGGAAAAAAGCACTCCGAAGAAGCAAAAGAAAAAATGAGTTTAGCAAAAAAAGAACATTGGAAAAGTTTAGAATATGCTACGAAAATAATGAAAGGACTACTTAAAAAACCAACTTCTTATGAGAAGAAAATCTCAGAACTCTGCATAGAGAATAGTCTTCCATTTATCTATACTGGCAATGGAACTTTTTTAATAGGAACAAAAAACCCAGATTTTTTAAACAAAGAACAAAAGATAACGATTGAAGTTTATAGTACATATTGGAAAATTAAGGATTATGGTTCTTGTGAAAACTACGAGAAACAAAGAAGCGAATATTTTGCCAAGTATGGATATAAAGTAATTTTCATCAGAGAAAGCGAGATTATAGACGAAAATTGGAAAGATATCTGCTTAAAAAGTATAAGAAGAGGATTAAAGGAGGAAAAAAATGAAGAGTAAATATCTTCTTTTAATTATCATCCTATTTTTAATTAATACTCTAATGGCAAGTAGCGTTTCAATTATCCCAAACCCAATAAACAACATCTCACAAAGAGTGGGTGAAGTAAAAACTTATTCAATGACTATAAATAACTCTGGTGACTTTGATGTTTCTGACTTTACTTTCGGAAATTTAACGAGCTTAGGATTTGTCTTTCAAAATGCTACCACTTTCAAGAATTCTACAAAAACAATAAACTTTACTGTAAATCCTACAACTTCATTCTCTGGAACAAGAATAGAAAAAATTGAATTCAAATTCTTAGCAGACATTCCTATAGTTGTAACTACCTATCCAATCAATATCAGTCCTGGACAAAATGGTGGATTCTCTCCAAACTATATAACAGTCAGAGCAGGAGACACAGTCACTTGGACAAACAAAGATACTGTCTTTCATAATGTCTTCTCGTCACAATTCAATCAAAATATAAACCCCAATGAAACATTTTCATATACTTTCGGAAGCACTGGAATTTTTAGTTATGTGGATCAAGGATATAATCAATTTAATGCTTACCATGGAACTGTTGAAGTAATAAGCAGAACCTCGCAAGAAAAAGTTCATAATCCGAATTACGATTTCAACTGGAACTTAGACTTAAATTTCTTCCTCAATCCAACAAACATAACTTTTGAAGTTCTTGATACTTCATTTGATGTATTTGCTACAGGCTCATCAGATGGATTAATTAGAATAAAAAATGTTGGTTCAAATAGAGCAGAAAGAATAAATCTAACTGCAAATTCAAACTGGATTTCTTTTGAAGAAAATAATTTTAATTTAGAACCAAACGAACAAAATATAATAACTTACACAGTCTCTCCCTTAATATTCAGCACAAATGAAACAAACAAAACATACACAATAAATATTAGCATTATTGGTTCAAACATTCAATCAGATAGCAAACAAATTTTAGTCTTTGTTCCATTCACTGAAATATTCCAAGATACTCAGTCAGCAGAGTTCGTTTTTAGTTTATTAGACAAATTCTGCAAAGCCAATCCAAACAATCTTTTTTGTAACCCAAATAGGAACATTACAACTTCTGGGAATACAACAGAAGGTAATTTTACACTAAACATGACTTCTGGAGACTTATTTGAATTTTTAAGAAGGTTCTCCAATATTGAAACAACATCTATAAGACAAGAAAATAAGTTAAGTTCTCTTACAGATAATTACAATACAAAATTATTAAATATCGAGAATAATGCCACAGCAAGTTATAACAAACAATTTGAGAACGAAAGTTTAGCAAGAAGAAATTCAAATCTAAGATGGATAAGTGGTGTAGTCTTTGTAATTTGTGGTTGTATTATCTTCGGCTTTTGGAAGTACAGAAGAGTAAAAAGAAAAATTGGATTCAAGGAAGGTGCTTATGAATACCGAACCAACTAAGATGAGGCTTTGGAAAAAAGTATTAATCGGCTTAGGAATAACACTCTTTGTCTTAGGGGTTATTATTGCAATAATTTTAATCTGGAAAGTTACATGGATCTTATTCTTTATCATTGGAGGAATTGCTTTATTCATTTGGGTCATCATTTCAACAGTCTTAATTTATCAGAAACTTACAAAAAAAGAACCTGTAACAATCAAAGCAAACTTAGAAGACTTAAAAGAATTAATCATATTCAAGATGAAAACTGATAGAGACAATCCAGATAATTTTATGATACTTCAACAAATTCCTATAAAGATAGGAGAAAGGGGTGGAGAAAAAACAATCATTTGGAAATTTGTAGGAAAAGGAGTAGAAACAAATCAGAATAGAGTTGCTTTAATAAATGGAAAAAATACAAATGAAATTGCTATTTTAATCGAACCAACGGAAAAAGAAATAATTGAAACTGCTGTCGGCATGGCGGAAGATAAGCCAGATGTTATTACGAGAGAAATCATCCCTGCTGGAGTTGATGATTTCGGAATGCCTACCCCAGCAAGAGTAAAAATGACAAGTATGTCAAGAGCAGAAGCAAAAGAAGAAAAAGAAAAAGAGGAGGCAGAAGTTAAAACAGCATTCTAATGGATAAAGAAATAAAACATTACAAGTGTAAAAATTGTAAAAAAGTTTCTGCAGGTATAGGTGTAATTCCTAAATGCAAATGTCAGTCCAAGCAAGGTATTGAAATGGAAGAAATTAAAAAGGGAGAAAAAAAGTAATGGTCTGGGCAGAAATAATTACAACATTCCTCGGATTTGTCGCAGTTACAATAACTATTGTTGTATCGATAAGAATGAGCCGACAAGAGGCAAAGATAGATGTCCGACCAAATTCTCCAAAATTAGAAATAAGAGCATTGAGGATCAAACCTTTTACAAATAATTATATGACAGGAATCATCAAAGAACAAATTGAAAATAAAAACGGAACAACTTTCATTTCTTTTTATCCAGACGATGTAGAACAAGGAGAAGGAGTTCCAAGACCAGACTTACAATCTTTTATCGTAAAGACAGAATTTATAAGAAGAGAAGCCGAAGGTGACAATAAAGCAAGAAGACAAACAGTAATAATTCTTCCAAGGAGTAGATTAGATTTACCTATAAAATTAAGAAGCACAGTTGAAGGAGACGAGTTAACGAAAGAAGGACAATTAGCATTTATAGAATCTATCCTAGGTGTCGGAATACTTGCAGGAGACGAAGCATTGTTAGAAATGATGAAGAAACACACCAGAACAGGAATAACAAAAGCGACGGTAAAAGAGATAGAAGCCGAATATAAAAAGTATAGAAACATAAATCCTATACAATCTCCTCCACAAGAACACAGACCAAGCCCTTGATTAAATCTGAACTAAAATTCAGCTATAGAAAAGTATTTAAATACTTTAATCTTAAAAGAAATATGAAAAGAAGTGGTTTAAACAACACGAATGCAAAATTACTTTTGTTATCTCTCGCCTTTGCATTTATTCTATTAACTATTCCTTTAGTCTCTTCTGTAGGAGTAATAACTATTCTTAAACCAGCTCAAGGCAATTCTATTTCAGGTTCTTATGTAATCAGTGGCGATCTTGATTCAAACAGTGGTGGTCCTTTAAACTTAACAAGGGCTT
>JBBUCK010000018.1:5746-11699 GCA_038057845.1 Patescibacteria group bacterium | reverse complement strand
GGTTTTCGCCTGCGGAAAACGAAGGAGGTTTTGCTCGAGAAAAGTTTGTGGGCCGCCACGAACTACATTGAGAAAATTATTGAGATGAGTAACACTCATTGTGTAGTCTTCAAGAATAGGCTTCAATAGCGCCTTCTCATCCTTAATGAAGGGTAAAGCGGTAGACAAAACATTTTCTATGGAAGTCACGTTCCCGCCCTTTTCTGAAGGATGTTCATCCAATTTCGCCTGTAACACCTCCTCCACTTTTTTATTTGTATGGACATCATTTTCGGCAGTTAAGAATGAAAGTTTAGACATAATCTTTCCTCTTTCCCCTACTGCATGAGAAGAAAGAAAGAGTAATCTCTTAGCTCGTGTCAAGGCAACAAAGAAAAGTCTTAGATGGTCATCGTTCGTATCCCCCGCCGGAGTAATAGGTAGATTCGCTGGAAAAGATATTTTGCGGGGGAAACCTTTCCCTGACCAAACCTCGTTTTGACAATGAAGCACAAAGACGGTGTCGAATTCAAGACCTTTGGCTTTGTGTGCAGTAAGAAGAGTCACCGCTTCCTTTCCTGTCAATAACGTGTTTTCATCAGCAAGGATAAGTTCATTTTTTTCATGAGTATTAACAAATGTAACAAGGTCATCTATTTTAAGCAGACTGCCGTGTTTGTATTCACGGAGCGCATACACAAACACACGCAAACTTGATAGAAACAAAAGATATTTGGCAGGCTTTAAATTGAATTCTTCCTTGCCGAAATAATATTCTTTAAAAGGACTTTGAATTTTCTTATGCGAGCTGGATTTCTTAATTTCATCTTCAGATTCCTCAATTAAAGAAACATGGGCACCGACAATAGAATCGATAATATATTCGATTGGTTCACTTAAAGAACGTACAGATAGGTCGATGAGAAAATGGGCAATCTGTGTGATTTTCTTATCTTTAGATGCAAGCATAATGGATAGCCATGACCTTCTACTTTTTGAAGCCTCCAAAGAAATTTCCCAAACGGTTTTTCTTGGAATTTCCCAAAAAGGAAAACTTAAGATTTCTGGTAAAAATTCATCGGCTTCAACTTTATCTTTTCGCCCAAGAGAAATAAGAAAACGCGCAATAACAATGATTTCTTGTATACGCGAGTCACGCAACACATTTTGCTGACGTTCATAATTGACTGTTATTTTTTTCTGATAGAGATACGGCACAATATTTTCCAAATATTCATGCTTGCGCGCGATAACAGCAATGGAAGACGGGGAAAGGCCTTCTTTCAAGAGTTTTTTAATTTCATGCGCGATATATTCATACTCCTCCCTCGCACTCACAAAACCACAGTAGAGAATTTCTCCCTTACCCTTATCTCCACCTGCGGATACAAGCGCTTTATGAACATTAGGCAAGCGTCGCTCAAGTCTATTTTCACCTTTCTGTATGACGTGGAGAGCGAGGTCAATAATGTCTTGTGTTGAACGATAATTTGAAGTGAGTGTGATAATCTGTGCGTCTCGGTATTCTTCTTTGAAACGCAAAATATTATCAATCTGCGCTCCTTGGAATTTATAAATTGCTTGGTCATCGTCCCCTACTGCCATCAAGTTTGGACGTCCCTCATTTACAGGATGACTGACAATCAAGTTGAGTAATCTCATTTGAGCGTCATTTGTGTCCTGAAACTCATCAACAAGAATATATTGAAACTTTTCCTGCAATTCATAACGCAAGGTTTCGTTTGAAGAGAGAGCCTTAATTACTTCAAGGAGCATATCGTCAAAATCGTAGTATCCGAGCGCATACATTTTTTCCATGTACTGTTCATACACAGATGCCAAAGAATATAGTTTTAAAAGAAGAGTGCTATCTTTCAAAACTATTATTCCATGCTCATCTTTAGCCAGCCATTTTTCTTTCCAGACAGTTAATGGCTTAGTTGAGCTATTTTCTTCTGCTTCATCGAGAACTTTTGCAAGTGAGTCAGTAAAATAAAAAGAGAGGGAGTGAATATGTGGTAAGGGAGAACTTGGGGCTTTGTACTTTTCTACCCTTTTCAAGAATTTTCTTAACAAAGGAAATTGTGAACGATGTGTACGTTCAGAGAAAATTGAAATGAGTTCCTTATTAAAAAATTCTATTTCTTTTTCATTATTCTTAATGACAGAAAAAAACTCTTTCGGGGTAAGTCCCGCTTTTTTAAGATTACTAATTGCAGAATGTGTGTCCTTAAGATAAATATATCCTTGTTCGGGATGAGTTTTTGAAAGGGGGTCATCGTAGGAAAGAGTTTTGAATACTCCTTCTAGAACTTCAAGTTGGGTAATTGGGTCAGCAGAATGGAAATTGGCCCCACCGTAAAAGTATTCAGGAAAACGTTCTATAACATCTGTGCAAAAAGCATGGAATGTAAATATTGAAACTCTATACGCATCGGAAGAAATAAGATTGAGGAGTCGCTGGCGCATCGTAGCTGCCGCAGAATCGGTAAATGTAAGACAAAGAATGTTTGAAGGAGAAGTGTCTGTTTTTAAAAGTATATTGGCAACACGAAGGCTTAATATTTCGGTCTTGCCACTCCCCGGCCCCGCAATAACAAGAAGTGGACCTTCGATGGTATCTACCGCCTTTTTCTGCAGTGAATCAAGCTTTTTGTAACGGCGCGTGAACTCAAGAGATTTCATATTTAGGGCTGATTATATCACGCGCATTATGCTACAATACCAAAAGATATTTCCCTCATTTTTTAACAAAAAAGGAGGTGCCTGAATTGATGAGGGATAATTTGTCGTTTTTTGGACATTTAACAAATTTCATTTCCATTAACACTTTTCTGCTTTTTGTATAAAAAGGAGGTGGGTTTGTGGAAAAAAGTTGAAACTCACAAAATATAGTATTTAGCAAAAACTCCCTTAGTCGAAGACTAAGGGAGTTTTATTTTTTAATCTTTTCCTCTCTTCCAGTTTGAGCGAAAATTCGTCTTTCCAAAATCTTGCGGAGTCCGAAGAGGACGAGCAGAGAAAAATTCAGAAGAATTTTATCGTGTTTTGGAAAGACGGATTAGAGCGGGTTTTAATAGTAGTTTCTCAAGCGATTGATTTTTTTGTGTTGTCGCATTTTTTCGTGAGCTTTGGCTTCAATCTGTCGAATACGCTCTCGAGTAACACCGAATTCCTTGCCTACTTCTTCCAAAGTGTGAGTTATTCCGTCCACAAGGCCATGCCGCATTTCCAAAATCTTGCGCTCTTTCGGAGGAAGGCCGTCTAAAATATCCCGAACTTGGTCTGCAATAATACGCCGAGATGAGTCTTCTTCAGGAGAAAGAATTTTATCGTCTGCAACAAAATCTCCGAGAACGGACTTTCCGTCATCACTATCATCGCCAACAGGACTCTCAAGAGAAACTGTATTTTGGTCAATTTTTTCTATCTGGTAGATTTTTTCCACATCCATACTCATTTCAGTGGCAATTTCTTCCGGAAGCGGGTCGCGGCCAAGATCTTGTGAAAGTCTTCGCACAACTTGTTTATATTTCGCAATTGTTTCAACCATGTGCACGGGCACACGAATGGTTCGTGATTGGTCCGCGAGCGCGCGGGTGATTGCCTGACGAATCCACCATGTAGCGTATGTTGAAAACTTAAAACCCTTTGTCCAATCAAATTTGTCTACCGCTTTGAAAAGGCCCAGGTTGCCTTCTTGGATAAGGTCGAGAAGTGTCAGGTCTGGACTGCGACCAACATATTTTTTAGCAATTGAAACAACAAGACGGAGGTTTGACCTGGCAAGAAGATTTTTTGCCTCGAGATCCCCAGTAAGAATTCGTCTTGCAAGTTCCTTTTCCTGTGCTCCGTTAATCAAGGGGTATTGTCCAATCTCTTTAAGATACATTTGGATAGAGTCATAGGACCCCCCCATGTCTTCTTCTTTATAGCCCATTTTCTTGAATTCGCCGTCTTCATTGCTTGGAGCATCCAAAAGGTTGCCACCCTCCAAGACATCAATACCCATGGTATTTAATTTCTCGTAGAGTTGGTCAAGAAGCGTAATATCTTCCTCAATTGTTGGAAATTCTTTGAGAATTTCGTCGTATGTAATAAAACCGCGGTGCTTTCCCTTGGCCAAAATAGCCGCGACTTTTCCTTCCAAAGTTTCCTTTCTTTGTGCTCGAGTCTCTTTTGGGACAACTTTCTTTGAAACCTTCTTGTGTTTAGGCTTCTTTGAAATATGGACTTTGCGTAGAGGTCGCTTACGGATTTGTTTTTTCTTTTTCATAAATGTTGACGAATTGCTACATAATAAAGGGTATTAAACCTTAGGACAAGGCCTTTTAAGTTTCTCGGGCCAACCTGTCGGCTTTACGGCTAATTTCGTCTTGTTTTTTTAAAAGTTCGGCAAGTTTTGTTTCGTCTCCATTCTTTTCTGCATCTTTAATCTCTTTTTGAATACTGCGCATATGGTCTCGTAGAAAATTTTGTGCGTAATTTTTCACCATATCCTCGACCCCGCGTGCTGTAATCTTTTTTTCCTGATAGAGTTCAGAAATGTGGATGATAAAAATGTCTTTCATGCTTAGAGTATCTTTACGAATAAGTGCGGCTGCATCTTGACCTATATATTTTGTAATGAATGCCTCTATATCCTTTATAGAAACATCTGGCGTAGGGAGACTTTCCTGCCAATAAATAATTCCGGCGATTTCATCTCTTGGAGAAAGTCGAAGTGTTTGAGATATGGTAGTTTCGGTTCGAGTAGCATCCACTGTTTGTGGAATAACTCGAAGGTCTTGCCATAGCGCATCTTCACGAATATTACTTTTATTGGCAATTCCTTGTATAAAATGCGCCTGTTCAACAGAACTCGTTATCTTCCGAACATACGGGAGCAAACGTTCTCGAATAGTGCGCGCCAAACTTCGTTCATCTTTCTTCTCTGAAAGCAGTTTATCAAGATAGAAATCAATGAGATGTTTTGATTCTTTAATAATTTTCTTCCATATCTCGACATCCTCACCGAGAACATCTGCTGGGTCTTTGCCTGTTGGACTTACAGCAACTTTAACTTCCATACCGAGAGAAAGCGCGAGGTCAGCGGCGCGAAGCGCCGCATTTGAGCCAGCAGTATCGGCGTCATAGGCCATAACTACTCGGTTCGACATTTTCTTTAGGATATTGAGATGAGTTTCTGTAAGCGCCGTTCCTGATGATGCCACAGTGTGTAAGAAACCGCCTTGATGCGACATAACAATGTCCATCTGCCCCTCAACGAGAATAGAATAATCTAATTTTCGTATCGCGCTTTTAGCTCGATGCAAACCATAGAGAACTTCCGACTTGTTGAAGAAAATGGTATCGGGACTGTTGAGATATTTCGGTGCTTTTTCATCGGGGTGCAGTATACGACCAGAAAAACCAATAACCCGTCCCGCAACATCGAAAATTGGAAAAATAATTCTATCTCTAAACGTGTCATAGAAACTCCCCTCTTCTCCCTTTTTGATAAGCCCGACTTTTTCTATTTCAACTCGACTGAATCCTTTAGAAAGCAGGAAATCATGAAGAACTCTCCATTCTTTGGGAGCAAAACCTAATCTCCATAAACTCATTGACTCCTTCTTTAATTTTCGATTCAAGAGGTAGTCAAGTGCTTCTTTGTTTTGTGAAAGAGTATGTTCAAAGAACTTTGTTGCTTCTTCAAGAAGAAGATAGAGTTGATCGCGCTCAAGGCGACGTTCTGGCGATTCAGAAACAAGTTCAATCCCCGCCTTGTCAGCAAGAATTTTTAACGCTCCCTGAAAATCTACTCCTTCAATTTCTTGAACAAAAGAAAAGATATCTCCGCCTTTTCCAGAAGAAAAACAGTAGTAAAGACCCTTATCCGGAGAAACGAAAAACGAAGGAGTTTTTTCACTCGTAAACGGAGAAAGACCCTTATAGTTTCTGCCGGCTTTGTTCAACTTCACATAGGAGCCGA
>JBBUCK010000018.1:0-5646 GCA_038057845.1 Patescibacteria group bacterium | reverse complement strand
GGAGAAAGACCCTTATAGTTTCTGCCGGCTTTGTTCAACTTCACATAGGAGCCGATGACATCGACAATATCGAGCTTATCTTTTATTCTCTGGACGTTTGAAGAGGACATAATAAAATACCTCGCAACAAGCCAACGAGGTATTTTATTTTGAGAACCTCTCGGTTCTCAACACTCGCTTCGCTCGTTGCTCATCTCCACGGGAAAACTACCGTTTTCCCGACCCCTTTCCCTCTCTCCGCATTCCCCGTAGCAAAGCTATGGGGAATTCTGCGGATAGCCAGAGCGCTTTACGCTTCCCTTTCGTCGCTTTGTGCATCTTCGAATTGAGCTTGGAGCTCGTCTATCATTGTCTTCTTAGGACTTCCCTCAAAACCAGTACCTGCAGGAATGAGATGTCCAATAATGACATTTTCCATAAGCCCCTGTAGCTCATCTTCCTTTCCACGAACAGCGGCATCAATTAAGATGCGAGTCGTGTGTTGGAAAGATGCAGCGGAAAGGAAACTCTTTTTGGATAGGGAAACTTCAGTAATACCCATTATAACAGATTCAGCCTTTGCTTCTTCTCCCCCTTTTTCTTTCATAAGAACATTTTCACGAAGGAAAAGCGCTTCATCAACAACATCCCCTGCGGTCAAAGAGGTTTCCCCGGGAGACTTAACTCTTCGGCGAGAGAACATTTGTTTGATGATAACTTCAATATGCTTTCTTGAAACCGTTTCACCTTGCAATTCATACGGTTTTGTAATTTCTTTAATAATATATTCCTGTGTTTTTTCACGGCCACCGTAATGGAAGAGTTCATCAAGGTCAGCAGAACCGTCAGTAAGCATTTCTCCACGAGTAACTTTATCTCCCACCTTAACAAGAATCATACGAGCGCGGTTCACAACATACTCAAGCGCATCTTTGCTTTTACCTTTACTTCCACCCTCTGGAAGAATCGTAATAACAATATCCTTACCTGATGGTTGAATGTCGGAAATAACTCCGTCAACGTGACTGATGATAGCAGGATTTTTCGGTCGACGCTTCTCAAAGACTTCTTCAACACGAGGAAGACCAGCAGTAATGTCGCCACCGACGGATGCTGTACCTCCGGCGTGGAACGTTCTCATAGTGAGTTGTGTACCCGGTTCTCCAATAGCTTGGGCAGCAACAGTTCCCACCGCCTCACCTTTATTGATTATCTTATTGCTTCCAAGGTCGGAACCGTAACATTTTACACAGATACCTTTAACCGCCTTACATGTCAAAGGTGAACGAACGCGCACTGCGCCAATTCCTGCCTCTTCAACTTTCTGCGCTTCTTCTTTAGTAACATAATGATTACGTTCAAAAAGAACATTGCCTTTAGCATCTTTGATGTCTTCAGCAAGAAAACGGCCTTTGATTTTGGCGACGATAGGCACTTCAATACCGGAAGCGGTTTCTTTTTTGATAATAATGCCATCTTTTGTGCCACAATCATCTTCCGCAATAATAACGTCTTGAGCAACAACAAAAAGTTTTCGAGTAAGGTATCCAGCTTTTGCGGTGTTAAGCGCTGTGTCAGTAAGACCCTTACGTGAGCCGTGAGTTGTGATGAAGTATTCGATAGAGGTCAAACCTTCCTTGATTGAAGAGATGATCGGAAAGTCGATAGTTTCTCCGGCAGTGTCTTGAATAAGACCTTTCATACCAGACATCTGGGTTAGGTTGCCAAGAGAACCTCGAGCACCAGATTTCAACATGTCGTAGACTGGACCATTTTTCTCAAGTGTTCCAGGAATTAAAGCTTCAATCTCATTTTTAGCAGCATGCCAGATTTCAATATTTTTTCGATAACGTTCATCGTGAGAAATAAGACCCATGTTGAATTGATTGAGTACTTCCTCCGTTTTCTTTTCAGCAGCTTCAATAATGGCAGGCTTTTCTTTCGGCACTTTCACATCGTCAAGACCCCATGTAATACCAGCGATTGTCGCGTACTTGAATCCAAAGCTTTTAATCTTATCCATGATGCGTGGAATATTTTCTATTCCGTAGTGTTCAATAAGGTCATCGACAAGAAAGCCCATTTTCTTTCGGTCAATTTCGTCATTGAGGAACTTGTAGTCAGAAGGAAGAACGCTGTTGAAAAGCAGTCGTCCAACCGTAGTTTCGAAAATCTTTCCCTTAAATTGAGCGTACTTTGGTTTTTCTGTAGGAAGTACTTTAATAGGAGCTCTAAAACCAATTTCGCCAAATTCATAGGAGGTAATTGCATTGTTTGGACTTGCAAAGATTTTTCCTGCGCCTTTCTCTGTTTCAACAACTTTAGTCATCCAGTAACAACCGAGCACAATGTCGAGCATTTTGGCACTGATGATTGGATTTCCGCTTCCGGGTTTCAAAATGTTTCTGTTGGCGGCCATAATTTGTGCCGCTTCCATTTGTGCTTCTTCGGAAAGTGGAACGTGAACGGCCATCTGGTCACCATCGAAGTCGGCATTGAAAGCTGTACATACGAGTGGGTGAATTTGAATGGCGTTTCCTTCAATAAGAATAGGTCTGAATGCCTGAATAGAAAGTCGATGAAGGGTTGGCGCGCGGTTTAAGAGAACGTATTTATTCTTGATAACATCTTCAAGAATCGCCCACACCTCTGGAATTCCTTCTTCAATAAGACGGCTTGCGCCACGAATGTTAAAGGCGAGTTCTTGTTTGATAAGTTCAGAAATAACAAATGGCTTGAACAATTCAAGCGCCATGTGCTTTGGAAGCCCACACTCATCCATACTCAATTCAGGACCAACGACAATAACGGAACGACCAGAGTAGTCGACACGTTTTCCAAGAAGGTTCTGACGGAAGAGTCCGCGCTTTCCCTTGAGGTTATCAGCCAAAGACTTGAGTGGTCGTCTTTGTGATTGATTAACAGCTGAAGCAACAGCATTTCCATGTCGAATAGAGCTGTCAATTAAAGCGTCGACAGCTTCTTGAAGAATACGTTTTTCGTTTCGAAGGATAACATCAGGAGCATTGATTTCCTTAAGTTTCTTCAAACGATTGTTACGGTTGATAACTCGACGATATAAATCGTTTACATCAGATGTCGCATAGCGGCCTCCATCGAGCGGAACCATTGGACGAAGCGCCGGTGGAATCACAGGAATGGTCGTAAGGAACATCCATTCTGGACGAATCTTTGACTTAATCATTGAGCGCACGAGTGAAAGGCGCTTGTTTAAACGTTCGGTCTCCCCCGCTGCTGCTTTTTCAAGTGTTGCTTCAAGTTCAATCGCAAACTTTGAAAGGTCAATCTTTTTAAAGATATTGTAAATAGCTTCAGCACCGATACCTGCTTCAAATAGTGTTCCGTATTTAAGAGAATAGTTATGGAATTCAACTTCATCAAGCACCGCACCTTCTCTAATACTCTCAATTTCCTTTCGAGCTGCGATAAGGCGCTCTTTCATTTCCTCTTTTTGGGTCGCATCAGTAAGCGACTTTATTTTCGCTTTGAATTCAGAATCAAGGTCTTTGAGGATTCTGTCATGTTCCTCCGTGGAAACAGAGGTAACAATGTAGCCTGCAAAATAGACAACTTTTTCAATGTCCGGGGCCGGAATACCGAGAATAAGACTGATACGTGATGGCATGCTCTTCAAGAACCACACGTGACAGACTGGTCCTGCGAGTTCGATGTGTCCCATTCGTTCACGTCGAACAATTGAACGGGTTATTTCCACACCACATTTTTCACAGACAATACCTCGGTAACGAATACCGCGATATTTTCCACAGTAACATTCGTAATCTTTATCTGGTCCGAAAATACGTTCATCAAAGAGACCGTTTTTCTCGCTACGTTGCGTGCGATAGTTGATTGTCTCGGGCTTGGTAACTTCCCCGTGAGACCATTCGCGAATTTTTTCTGGAGAAGCGATAGCAAGAACAATCGCACTGAAATTATCGAAACTGGATTGTGATTTTGGTTTCATCATAGTGTGTGTTTTATTGTTCTAGTTATCTTTTGATTCTTTCTTCTCGTCTTTTTCCGTATCCGACCTTTTACTTTTTTCCAATCGTATATCAAGTGCTAGTCCTCGTATGTTATGAAGCAAGACATTAAACGATGCTGGAATATTTAAGCTTGTTATTCTTTCCCCTTTAACAATCGCGTCGAATGCCGCGGAGCGTCCGACAATGTCGTCAGACTTGATGGTAAGCATTTCTCGCAATGTGTACGCGGCTCCATGACCCAAAAGCGCCCAGACTTCCATTTCTCCAAATCTCTGGCCTCCACTTTGTGCTTTTCCACCAAGAGGCTGTTGGGTAATGAGAGAATAAGGACCAATTGCACGCATATGAATCTTGTCTTCAACCATGTGATGAAGCTTCATAATGTACATAAAGCCCACTGCAATTTCCTGTTCAAATTTCTGACCGGTTCGTCCATCGTAAAGTGGCATCTTTCCATTTTCCTTAAAACCAGCTTCTACAAGTTCACCCTTAATCTCATCAACTGTTGCTCCAGCAAATGGAGGAACGATAGCCTGGTAGTTTAATGTGTGAGCAGCAAGACCTAAGTGCATTTCAAGAATTTGCCCTAGGTTCATACGAGACGGCACACCAAGTGGAGTGAGAATAACGTCAATTGGAGTTCCGTCTTTCATGTATGGCATATCCTCTTCAGGTAAAATCTTTGAGATAACGCCTTTGTTTCCGTGACGTCCAGCAAGTTTGTCACCGACAGAAACACTTCGAAGCTGTGCGACTTCAATGTGCACACGCTTGATAATTCCTGATTCCAGTTTGTCGCCTTTTTCTCGGGAAAAAACCTGAACGCGAATAACACGTCCACGCTTTCCTCCTTCCATTCTCATGGATGTGTCTTTGACATCACGAGCTTTTTCACCAAAAAGTGATCGGAGTAAACGCTCTTCAGGGGTAAGTTGTGTTTCTCCTTTAGGAGTAATTTTCCCAACAAGGATATCTCCAGGGCGAACTTCTGCGCCAACGCGGATGATGCCATCCTCCGCTAGGTTCTTAAGTTTTCCTTCACCGACGTTTGGAATATCGCATGTCGTTACTTCAGGACCGAGTTTTGTATCGCGAACATTCACGACAAATTCCTCGATGTGAATACTTGAGAATTTTGAATTTCTAACAAGTCGTTCAGAAATAATAATGGCGTCTTCATAGTTTGCCCCTGACCATGACATAAAAGCGACAAGAACGTTTTGTCCAAGCGCTAATTGACCCTTGTCGGAAGTCGAGGTGTCGGCGAGAATATCTCCTTTTTTAACTTTGTCACCTAGATTTACGCTCGGTCTCTGGTGGAATGCGGTAAAACCATTCGTGCGCGCGAAATGAATAAGACGATGTTCTGTTTCTTTTCCTTTGCTATTTTTGATAGTGATTTTTTGTCCATCAACTTGGCTCACTGTGCCGTCCTCACGAGCGACAATCACACGGCCAGTATCAAGTACCGCTTTATCCTCAACGCCCGTCGCAACAAGCGGAGCCTCGGGAATGATGCAGGGCGTTGCTTGTTTCTGCATGTTTGAACCCATGAGTGATCGGTTTGCATCATCGTGTTCCAAGAATGGAATACATGAAGTCGCAATAGAAAATGCCTGACTTGTTGCAACGTCAATAAATGCAACTTCTTCTTTTG
>JBBUCK010000017.1:0-3860 GCA_038057845.1 Patescibacteria group bacterium | reverse complement strand
AGTGTTTTGCTATGATGTGTTCTACGTCTACGCGCGGTGTTTTTGTTTTTGCACCGAATAAGTCGATTATTGCCTAGCGAGTGAGAGGAACAAAAAAATCTTCTTTTTTGTTCCCGAGCGAGGGACGGCAACAAAGGATTTAGGCTCCTTTATTAAACAAAGTTAATTGTCTAAGTTAAGCAGCTCGCGCGCTTAACTTATGCAATTAACCAAAGGCGTAATATTAATAACAAATTATAAAATACTATGGCAGATTTTGATCGTTCAAAACCCCATGTAAACGTCGGTACAATTGGCCACGTTGACCATGGAAAAACCACACTTACTGCTTCTATTCTCCGCACCTTGGACTTAAACAAGGCACTCGGGTTTGGAGCACGAGTTGAGGCTGTCGACCAAATCGACAACGCTCCTGAAGAAAAGGCGCGTGGAATTACTATTGCTCTTCATCACTCTGAGTACTGGACACCGAATCGTCACTACGCTCACATTGACGCTCCGGGACACGCCGACTACATCAAGAACATGATTACCGGTGCCGCACAGATGGATGGCGCAATCCTCGTTGTTGCTGCGACTGACGGTGTTATGCCTCAAACAAGAGAACACATTCTCTTGGCTCGTCAGGTTGGCGTGCCAAAAGTTATTGTGTTTCTAAATAAGTGCGATATGGTTTCCGACAAGGAGCTTATTGACCTTGTTGAAGAGGAAGTAAGAGAACTTCTTACTAAAAATAATTACGATGGCGCAAATACACCAATCATTCGCGGTTCAGCTCTTAAAGCTGTTGAAGCAACATCTGCCGATGATGAATGGTCAAAGAAAGTGCTTGAATTAGTCACTACGATTGATTCATATATTCCACTTCCTCAACGTGAAGTTGAGAAACCGTTCTTGATGCCTGTTGAGGATATTTTCTCAATTGAAGGCCGCGGAACTGTTGCAACTGGAAGAATTGAAAGAGGTGTTGTAAAAGTCGGTGAGGAAATCGAGCTTGTTGGTCTACATCCAACATCAAAAACCACAGTGACTGGTATTGAAATGTTCAACAAGTCTCTTCAAGAAGGTATGGCTGGCGACAACGCTGGTATTCTTCTTCGAGGTCTTAAAAAGGAAGATATTCACCGCGGTCAAGTGCTTGCAAAAACAGGTTCAGTGACCCCTCATACTGAATTTGAAGCAGAGGTATATATCTTGAAGAAAGAAGAAGGTGGTCGCCACACTCCATTTTTCACTGGATACAAACCTCAATTCTACCTTCGAACAACAGATGTTACTGGAGACGTTTCTTTGCCTGAAGGCGTTGAAATGGTCATGCCGGGGGACAACACTAAATTTAAAGTAAAATTAGTGGCACCTATTGCCCTTGATGAACAACAGCGTTTTGCTATCCGTGAAGGAGGTAAAACTGTTGGTGCTGGGGTTGTTACCAAGATTCTTGCTTAATCATGACTAAGGAAACGACAAGTACAAAAAAGAGATTGACAAAAGTGTCAAAGAAGGAAAGCGTGCCGCAGCGATTGCGCATACGAGTAAGCGCCTACGAGTATAAAATTCTTGATGTTTCAGTCAAGCAGATTATGGATACCGCTTTGCGTTACGACGCAGAAGTTCTTGGACCAATTCCACTTCCCACCGAAATCAAGAAGTACACAGTAAACCGTGCTTCCTTCGTCTACAAAGACGCGCGAGAACAGTTCGAGATGAGAATTCATAGACGTCTTATTGATATTATGAATCCGACCCAAAAACTGGTAGAATCTCTCACTAATTTAAGCTTGCCGTCAGGTGTAAGTATCGACGTTAAGATGCTTTAGGGTTTAATGGGTTTTAGATCCCGCATATGTCTTTGCGGGATCGCTAAACTCCTTAAACCGCCTCTTTTAAAAAGGGGTGGACAAAATGTTTTAAAATCGGTAGCATACGGAGTTTGAACGCAAATATGAAATTTCTTGTTGGAAAAAAAGGTGTTATGACACAAGTCTTTCTGGAAGACGGCAAAGTTTGTCCGGTTACAGTTATTGAAGCTGGACCAGTTGTTGTTACTCAAGTAAAGACAACGGAAAGAGACGGCTATAGTGCTATTCAAGTTGGTTTTGGAATGGCTAAAGAGAAACATGTAGGCCACGCCCAAAAGGGCCACTTTAAGGATATTGGTAATTTTAGAACTCTTAAAGAATTCCGTATTACTCCTGAGGAAGCTTTGAAATACAAACGGGGTGATTCTGTTGATGTTTCCGTTTTTGCTCCCGGCGAAAAAATAACCGTTTCATCAATATCTAAAGGGAAGGGTTTCCAAGGTGGAGTGAAACGATACGGTTTCCATGGGGGACCTAGAACCCACGGTCAGAAACATTCAGAACGCGAGCCAGGTTCAATTGGCGGAGGTCTTCGTACACGTGTTCCAAAAGGTATGCGTATGGCAGGAAGAATGGGTAATGACAGAGTAACTATTAAAAATGTGAAAGTTATTGAAATAAATAAAGAGAAAAATATTTTAGTTATTAAAGGAGCAATTTCTGGTCGCAAGGGAACTATTGTTGAAATCAAAGGTTAAATTTAAATACGTGTCCCGTTCTCGCGCGCGGTCACACAAGTTAAAACATGGTCACAAGTCAGATAAAAAAGAATAGTGAGAAAAAACAAGAAAACAAGGTTACACGACCTGTCTCTAACGGGATGGAAGCAAAAGTCTATAATCAGAGTGGAAAAGAGGTAAGTACCGTGAAGTTACCGGAGGCGGTTTTTGCTGTTCCTTGGAATGCTGATCTCGTGCACCAAGTTGTTACCTCAATGCTTTTGAATGCTCGAGGTTCAATTGCACATGCCAAAGATCGCAGTGAGGTTTCTGGTGGTGGTAAAAAGCCATGGAGACAAAAGGGAACAGGTCGGGCTCGACACGGTTCCAGTCGCTCACCTATTTGGGTTGGTGGTGGAGTTACTCATGGTCCACGTAAAGAAAAAAGTTACGCTAAGAAAATTAATCGTAAGATGAAAATCAAGGCTCTCTTTACAATTCTTTCTCAAAAACTCAAAGATGGTGAGATTCTTTTCGTTGATTCTATTACTCTTTCTAAACCTTCAACAAAGGGTGCAAAAGAAATTTTGGCTTCTTTCAAAGATATCAAAGGTTTTGAAAAACTCGTGTCTAATAGAAAAAATGTTGCATATATTACACTTCCAGAACCAAAAGGAGCAGTGATAAAAAGTTTTCAAAATATAAATAATATTTCTCTACGTGCTGCATCCGATTTGAATGTTGCTGATATTCTTGGCTACAAGCGCCTTGTAATTGCCGAGCCTGAAACGGTTTTTAAGCAGCTTCAGTCTAAACTTTCAAAGTAATATGGCTATCCTTAAACCAAAAAAGAACACAACAAAGAAAGAAGCTCCTGTGACTAAATCTACAAAAACAGTGGAAGAAGATACTGGCCATCATGAACTTGTTCTTCTCCGTCCTCGAATTACAGAAAAAGCATCACTTTCTTCCACTCAACATGTCTACGTTTTTGATATTTCTTTGGGGGCAAACAAACGAGATGTGAGTAAAGCAATTATGCGTATATATTCAGTAACTCCGAAGCAAGTCCGAATCGTCCCTGTTCCGTCAAAACAAGTCTTTGTTCGTGGCAAATGGGGGGTAAAGAAGGGAGGGCGAAAAGCATACGTATACCTCAATAAAGAAGATAAAATAGAAATTATTTAGAAAAATAATGAGCTTTGCGAATATATTTTTCTTAACCCGCCTCAATTTTTAAACATATGAATAACATAACGGCACAAAAACATATATACTTCACATCTGCTTTAATGGCGGTAGTGGAAGCTGTACGGTCGAAAATTGTGGCGGGTCATGATTT
>JBBUCK010000016.1:0-1558 GCA_038057845.1 Patescibacteria group bacterium | reverse complement strand
GAATTTTAAAAAAGCCCGTAAAAATCCCGCATTAAGGGAACGATAGAGCACATGAAAAAAAAGATGGCAAGGTGTTTTTTGATATGGCGTTTTTTATCCGGATGTCTACTTGTTTATATGTGGTAATAAAAAACTATACCAAATGTTTTTTTATGTACCATTTTTATTAAAATGCGCGTCACAGCAGTAAAAAGGTGGCTTATATGAAAGATATTTCAGTTGGGAAAAAAATAGCACACCACTCTTTTTTTAAAGATACTCCGAATAAACAATGTTGCGTAAAAAATGTCACGGTAGAATTTTCAGGTGTTTAGTGGTATCTTTTGGCTTAAATACTCAAGTACTTTCACATACCGTTTTTAAAAAGGAGGGGGTGATGGACAAGAGAAAAATTCTTATTGTCGATGATTTCCAAATTCATCACATCATTTATGAAAGAGAACTCAAAGACCACTTCATAGTTCTCAGCGCCTTCATTTGCGAACAAGCCTCTGATTTTCTTGTGAAGCATTTCGACCTCGATGTTATTGCAATCGACGCGTACCCGTTGAATTTCTCGGTAATCGTTAATCTTGTTGTGAAGATACGGGAAGTCTACAAATACAAGGGTCCGATGATTGCAATTTCAAATCATGCCGAATGCCAAAAAGGGCTTCTTGCGGTAGGGTGCGATTACGAGTGCGGAAAGCCTCTGTACAAAGAAAGGATTATTGAAATCCTCAACACCCATGCCAGTCCAATGCAAAAACAAGCCAACCGCTAAAATCCGGTTGGCTTTTGTTTTGTCGGGATGGAATAAAATTGAAAAAACAGCGGAAATGAGCTATCGTACGTAGCACATGGTGCCTATGGTGTAATGGTCAGCACTGGAGTTTGTGGAACTCCCAGACCGGGTTCGAATCCCGGTAGGCACCCATTAAATGATTCAAATATCCTACGTTGTTACTACGGACGAAACTGCAGAAAAGGTGTTTAACTTTTTCTGTTCTCTAGACAAACACTACTTGAAACTTAGTAAGGGGCATAAAAAATTTGAACTAATAAATGCCGATTTGTTAGCGAAAGGGGTATTTGTTGCTAATGAAGAAATGGTTTCTGGACAATATATTAAGCATAAATATCAAGTCGTAGACATCATCAAAAATCGTTATATTAAACTAGTTTCCGATCAATCTGTAGTAACAATTCTGAAAATTTTTAAATTCCTTCTCAAGGTCACTGTTGAATTTGAAATAGAGCCTTTCAAAGACGGGAAAACAAACGTATCTTCTCATTTAACCTTAGAATTCAGAAATAAAACTCACGAATTTTTTGCACTCATGATGAATATTAGACACATCTGGAAGAATCATCTTAAGGAAGAAATGGAGAATGGACTAAAAATTATCGAATCCCAGTAAATACCAAACTTATCTTTCTATAGAAGACCATTATACAGAGAAAGTTTCGGTTCTAGTCAAATTATTTTATTTGTTAGATAATAATCCTTAGGATTATTAATTTTAACAAGACAACTTATGACAAACGACAAAAAAATAGAATGGATTTTAAGGATTGG
>JBBUCK010000015.1:0-1047 GCA_038057845.1 Patescibacteria group bacterium | reverse complement strand
TAGACGGTAAAGTTAATTGAGGATAGCTTTTTATCTTCCAGATTATGCATTTATCAGATGAAAAAGGGATTAGGGGGTTGCCCTTGAAAGGAGGACAACCCGATGCTATGCATCCACTGCTCAAGCAAACACATAGCCTTTAACGGCAGGTTAAAGGATGGCAAGCAACGCTATAAATGTTGCGATTGCGGAAAACAATTCTGCGAAACAACAGGAACTTTCTTTTTCAGGAACAGAATACCGCTGCAAATCCTTGTTGTTGTGATCTTTTTTCATTTTTATGTGCCCGCCAGAATCGTGCGGATCTTCATTTATTTCTTGTTTCACTGCTCGCTGAGCGAGGCAAGCATCTGCGCGTGGTCGCGCAAATATCTGGATCGTATTCCTGAACTGCAGCAGCAGGGAAAGCCAGCGACAATTATCATCAGGCACACTGATGAGAAGAAAATCAAAATCTCTGGAAAAGAAGCATGGTGGTGGAACACGACAGATCCAGCAGGAAACGTGCTTACGAGCTCCATTTCCTGGTCGCGCAGCCTTGTTGACACGAGGAAGCATCTCAAGAAGCACCGCGATAGCGAAGGCCATATTGATGTGCATGTTACTGATGGCATGCCGAGCTATATTCGAGCAACGCATCTGTTTGGGCGAACAACACAGCATGTTGTTCGCGGGCTGCAGGAGAAAGGATGTATGCACAAGAAACGATTCCTTATGCTGTCGAATCTTGCCGTTGAGCATGCAAACAGCAAAGTTGATGCGTACATCAAACTGAAAGCTCGAGAATCCTTCTCGAATTTTGAACAGGCAGAACGAACACGCAAAGCATTCATGCTTACACAGATTCTTCAGAAGAAGGCATTTCTGCAGAAAGGATGGAAAACACTCTCCACCGCTCTTGATGAGCAGCACAACAACAGAGGAGAATCTGTTGTTTTCAGCAGCATCCGCTGCTAGAAACGAGCAGCTCTGAAGAAACGTGCAAGAAACCATAAGAGAAAACTCTCTCGCAAAAAACAGAAATCCTCAATTAACTATGGGGGTCTA
>JBBUCK010000014.1:0-1203 GCA_038057845.1 Patescibacteria group bacterium | reverse complement strand
CTTCATTAAACGACCAGTAGCCGACAAGGCCGAGATTGTTGGGAGGTTTGGAAATAGAGGCGGCGGATGCTGTTCCTGCAGAGAACAAAAAAATGATTACGGAAAACCGTAGAACAAATTGTATAAGGCGGGTTGACATTTTGTTTAAAGGTTTAAAAATTTCAAGGCTTAAGAGTTGCATAGTTTAAATTTTTAAATTTTTAAATTTTTTAAATATTTAAATTTCTTTGAGACCGAGGTTTTTTGCTTCTTCTATTTTTTTGACACCTTGCGCTGTCATTATATACCCTTGCTGTTTCAATATATTATTTATAGGGTCTTCCTTCTCCTCCACCTTGTATTGCGTTCCTGAAAGAACCGAGGATTTTAATCCTTTAATAAAACTGGCTGTCAGCCGCGAACATTCCAAAACAAGAGAGTGTAAAGATTTAAAAGTTTCAATATTTAAATATCCGATATCGGAAGCGGCATAGAGCTGCGCTCGGACTTCCCCGGCAGACGCTTTCGCGATGTAAAGATAATTCAAGAACTCAATCTTTGTTCCACTTTCAAAGCCTTCGGCGACATTTGACATCACGGAAACCGTCGCGCGCTGAATTTGGTCTTTGAAACCACGGTCATTGCAATCTTTAAGCGCGTGATATATTTCACGAGTAAGTTCTCGCGCTTTTTGAAAACAGAGAAGGTCTTCGAATCTTTTTACTGTTGCCATTTTGAAAGTTTAAATATTTAAATGTTTACCCAGACGACTCCGGAGTGGTAGTCGAAATATCAGTTATTGGTAGAGTCTCTGGAAGAGGTTCTGAAAGAGGTTCTGAAATTGGAGTAGGAGAAACAACATTGACCATGCGATCTTTTGTTGTCGTATTTCCCGCATCATCCGTTGCAATGTACGTTATGGTGTGAGTTCTTGGAACAGAAGTGTCTATTGAAACTACGTCCGTGGTAGTGGCTCCGTTTACAAGAGTATACGTGGTCAGGTTTGGGTCTGTGTCATCCGTAAAGAGCGCGCCGAGGTCAGCATAACTTGTACCGACAAAAATCTCGGCTGGGTTATTGCCCTGAATAGTAATAACTGGGGCTTCAGTGTCTTGTGGCGCAGGTGTCGGGGTCGGAGTCGGGGTTGATGTAGTTACAGCGCTGCCACTTCCGGCGAGAAGTGCGTCCAACTGCGTCTTGGTTACGCATGTTTCGCCATTTCCG
>JBBUCK010000013.1:0-5775 GCA_038057845.1 Patescibacteria group bacterium | reverse complement strand
CTTGTCCTTTTGTTTTATGTCCTTGAAAAGAAGTGTCTTTTTATAGAAATTTTATATTGTCTCTTACATCTTAAATCAGACATTGAAGAAAGTAAAGACCGTCCTTAATTAATTTTTCTGCTTTAATGTTTTAGAAAACGCTCAAAATAAGGGTTTTTTAATTTTTCTTTGAAAGGCTGTATGTTACAATTAGATTTCTAACGGAAAAAATAACTATTACAAGTTCCAAATGGCCAAGAAAAGAAAAAAGACAGAAGAAACAGATAAAGTGGACGATTTAAAGCAAGAAATACTTCAAGGAGTTTGGGCTGTTGTTTTTTTTGCAACTACAATTTTTCTTTCTTTAGCTGCTTTTAATAAAGCTGGTATTGTTGGTAGTTATACTTACGCTTTACTTACTAAACTTGCCGGTATCGGTTATTTTCTTCTTCCTGTAACATCTTTTCTCCTTTCCGTTTCATTCCTTAAATCTCTTAAAAAGGAATTTGCATTCACTCAAGTAATTGGTGCATTCATACTGCTTTTTTCTGGACTTGGCTTTATAAACATAATTGCACCTAACAAAGATGCAGGTGGTTTTATCGGAAATATTATCTCTTCTCCTCTCATGGCGATGTTCGGTTTCTACGCCTCTTTAACTTTCCTTATCGCGCTCATAATTATTTCAATCATTATTCTTTTTGATATTGTTCTTACACTTGATTCACTTTTTTTCTGGAAAAACTTCATGAAGAAAAAGGATGACGAAGATGATGACATGACACTTTCTCCTAAGGAAGCAGAGAAACTTAGACTTCCCCTTGATGAAGAAAAAGAGAACGATAAAAAACCTACAGAAGAAATTAAACAAAAAGAACAACCTAGGGAAGAAAAGAAAAAAGAAGAAGAATTCCTTGTAGGAACTATTCCTTGGAATAGTGTTGACTACACTCCCCCGCCACTGAGCATTCTTGAAAAAGATAAAGGAAAGCCGGGAGTTGGTGATATTAAAGCCAATGCGAATATCATTAAGAGGACACTTCAAAATTTTGGTATGCAAGTTGAAATGGATGAAATTTCAATTGGTCCATCCGTAACACGCTACGCCTTAAAACCCGCCGAAGGAGTGAAGCTTTCTCGAATTGTTGCATTGCAAAACGACCTTGCGCTTGCCCTTGCCGCTCACCCTCTCCGTATTGAGGCACCAATCCCAGGTAAATCACTTGTAGGTATTGAAATTCCAAATACTACTAAAACACTTGTGGGTCTCGGCTCCCTTCTCTCCGAAGAAGAATACCAAACTTCGACAAAGCCCCTTCTTATTGCGCTTGGAAAAGGGGTAACGGGCAGATCCCATTTCGCAAATCTTGCCAAGATGCCCCATCTTCTTATTGCTGGAGCAACAGGTTCTGGAAAATCAGTGACAATTCACACAATTCTTAACTCTCTTTTATTTAGAAATTCCCCCGAAAGCCTTAAATTCATAATGATTGACCCAAAGCGAGTTGAGTTAACACTTTATAATGGTATTCCCCATCTTCTCACACCAGTTGTGACCGACCCAAAAAAAGCGATTCTCGCGCTCAAGTGGGCAATTAAAGAAATGGATAAAAGGTATGACATTCTTGAGGCCGAATCAGTCCGTGATGTAGAGTCATATCATAAAAACATTTTAGAGCCAGAGCTCGAAAATTTCAAAAGGAAGAAAAAGGAAGGTTCCGAGGAAGTAAAACTTCCCAACCTAATGCCTTATATTGTTATTGTTATTGATGAGTTGGCTGACCTTATGCAAACATACCCGCGAGAACTTGAAGCGGGCGTTGTGCGTCTTGCACAAATGAGCCGTGCCGTTGGTATTCATCTTATTCTTTCAACGCAGAGACCGTCGGTAAACGTTATTACGGGACTGATTAAAGCAAACGTTCCAACTCGTATTGCCCTTCAGGTGTCCTCACAAATCGACTCACGCACAATTCTCGACACCGGCGGAGCAGAAAAATTACTCGGTGCAGGAGACATGCTCTATCTTTCGGGAGATATGTCAAAGCCTGTTCGTCTTCAATCAGCATTTATAACAGAGGGAGAAGTTAAAAAAGTAAATGCACATCTTAAAGAAGGATATAGAGACGCCCTCCCTTCAGAAATTGATTTTGTAACCACAGAGCAAGAGCGTAATCCAATTTTTGACGCGCGGCTTGATGAAGAAGGTGAAGATGACCTCTATGAAGATGCGCGACAGGTTGTCGTTGAAGCGGGCAAAGCCTCTACTTCCTACATTCAAAGAAAGTTTCGGGTGGGATATGCGCGAGCAGCGCGTTTGATTGATATGCTTGAAGAACGAGGAGTTATTGGGCCAGGTGACGGAGCAAAACCAAGAGAGGTTATCGGCCATAATGGAGGAGACAAAACCTCAAATGAGGAAATCGTATGAGTCCCGATAGTGTCGACACATTTTATTATGTTCACGTTACGCTGGAAAGCATGGCAATGAGAAATAATATATTAACAATTAAGATTCACGTCCCGATAGTGTTTGGCATCTTCGATGTCCCAACACTATCGGGACTGACACTATCGGGATGAGTAGCAATGTAAAATTTCTCTTTAAAGTTCTAAGTGTTACTGTTGGTTCTCTTATTATCTTACTGTACATTTTTTATCAAGGTAAAAACATCATTGAAGGACCTATTATTTCGATTCAGTCCCCTATTAATGGGGCGACGCTTACGAGTTCCTTAATTGAAGTCAGAGGAATCAGTGACAATATAGCGCAGATTAGTCTAAACGATAGACCTATCTTTATTGACGAAAAGGGTTTTTTTAGGGAGAGAATACTTTTGTCCCCTGGGTATAATATAATTAAGCTTAGAGGAGAAGATAAATTTGGACGATCAAAAGAGCAATTTTTAGAACTTATATACCGCGATTATGATAAAAAAAACAGCGAAACAACCAAAGATAGTTGAGTCAAGGGATTCAGGTTCTATTGCAGAAACTATAAAGAGCATCAAAGTAAAATTTGGTGATGAGTCTATTATGATGCTTGGGGAAAAGCCACGCGTGGACATTAATGCTATTCCCACAGGGTCCTTGGGCCTTGATGCAGCACTTGGAATCGGCGGACTTCCTCGTGGAAGAATTGTTGAAATCTTCGGGCCGGAATCATCCGGTAAAACAACACTTTCCCTTCACGTCATTGCGGAAGCGCAAAAACGAGGTGGAATATGCGCGTTTATTGATGCCGAACACGGTATGGACCCGGAATACTCAAAAAAACTTGGAGTAAAAATAGATCAACTTTTGATATCTCAACCGGATACTGGAGAACAGGCATTAGAAATTGTTGAGAGCCTTGTGCGCTCGGGGAAAATTGATGTTATCGTCATTGACTCCGTCGCCGCACTTACACCGAGAGACGAAATTGAAGGTGAAATGGGAGCGCAGCACATGGGAAAGCAAGCGCGACTTATGTCTCAAGCCCTCCGAAAACTTACCGCGATTGTCGCGAGAACAAAAACAGTTGTCATTTTTATCAATCAGATTCGCATGCAGATAGGTGTGATGTTCGGTAATCCGGAGACGACTCCGGGAGGAAAAGCATTAAAGTTTTATACTTCAGTCCGCATTGATATCAGACGCATCGCTCAAATTAAAAAGGGAGAAGAGGTGATGGGATCGCGGATTCGAGCCAAAGTTGTGAAAAATAAAGTAGCAGCGCCTTTTAGACAAACTGAATTTGACCTTATGTACAATGAAGGAATTTCCAAAGAAGGAGAGATTATTGCACTCGGTGAGAAAATGGGAATTGTTCAAAAAACAAGCGCAGGTGGATATTCATATGGAGAATTAAAACTTGGACGAGGGTATGACGCAACTCGAACTTTTCTTAGAGAAAATCCAAAAATAAGCGCAAATATCCTTTCAGAAATAAAAAAGAAACTCGCTGAAAGTCTTTAAAGAAGCTTATAGAGTGTTAGCTGTTAGCTTTTAGGAGTAAAGAGATATAGCTTTCAGTTTTTAGAAAATCTGATATGCTAACAAGCTAATATCTAAAAGTCCTTCAATCTCTTCGAGCTCATCGAGACTGAGTCTCTCAGAGAGGAATGTCCTGAGTCTCAGAGCCGAAGGCCTGAAGTTCTCAGGACTGAAAAGCTATAAGCTTATACATATGCTTTCCTACAACGAAATTACTGGAAAAAAATATATTGTCCTCGATGGTCAACCATTTGAAGTCCTCTCTTCACTTGTCTTTCGCATGCAAAAGAGAAAACCTGTTAATCAAACTAAATTAAGAAGCCTTCTTACAGGAAAAGTTGTTGAACATTCATTTCATCAATCTGAAAAAGTGGAAGAAGCTGACGTTGTCTCTAATAATGTAAAATATTTATATAGTCACAAAGACGAGAATTGGTTCTGTGGTGAAGATACTCCAAGTGACCGATTCAAACTTTCCCTTGATATCATTGGTGACAAATTAAAATACATTAAACAAAATTCAATTATTAAAGGAATATATTTCAATGACATAATCATTGGTATAGATATTCCAATGAAAGTTGAGTTGAAAGTAACTGAAGCAGCTCCTGCAGTAAAGGGTGACACTGCTCAAGGCGCTTATAAACAAGTTACTCTTGAAACTGGAGTAACTGTCATGACACCGCTTTTCATTAAAGAAAACGACATAATTAGGGTAAACACGGAAACCGGAGAATACGCGGAGAGAGTCTAAAAAACTAATAACTTGTAACAAATAACGAGTAGCTGGGAAATTAAATTTGCTACATTGTTTAAATTTGGTTTTATGTTGACAAAATCTTTCTTAAGTATAATCTTCAGAACAGATTCTTTGATATTTGTAAAAAATAATAAAGATAGAAGGAGGAGGATGTATGATATATCAAATGGATTTTCAGATAGTGAGTTGTCTTTGGAATAATGGTCAAATAGATTGGAGTAATCATACAAGAAAATTTAAAGCATCTTCTGATGATGAGGCCTTATTAAAAGCCAAAGCGATGCTCTTTGATCAAGGACACGAGACGCGAACCCCTCGACTCATAAAATTGTTTCGGATAGAAATAGGGGAGCAGGAAGCATTAAAAGAAATAAACCTGCCCCAAGCAAAAATGCTCGTTATGTAAATAACCCCGCCTTTCGTTGAAAAACGAAGGCGGGGTTTTCTTTTATGCAAAAATAAAAAACGCCCCTTATGGGCGGTTCTTTTTTAGAAAATTTTTATCTTACCGTTTGAGTGAATAATTCCTTTTTCAGAGACTAGCGAGCGTGACGGCGCGAGCTCGAGGAATTTTTGAGCACAAAAATATCCGTACTCTGAGAAAGGAATTATGAACGGATTTTAATAAGAGATGTAAGGCAAGAGTGCCATATAACGAGAACGCTTAACAGCGAGAGCGAGTTTGCGCTGATTTTTTGAACTTACTCCGGTTTTTTTGCCGGAAAGTAATCGGCCATGAGGATTGAGAAACTTTTTCAAGATTTCAATATCTTTGTAGTCGATGTGTTGAATATTATTTTGTGAGAAAAAACACTGTTTCATATATTTTCTTAACAAGCGAAGCGAGTTCTAGAAAATAATGACCCGCCACACTTTTACTTACCAATTTTTATTATTACCTTCAATAAATTTGTTTCCTACACCCTACTACACAATTTTCCATAAAGCAATAAAAGTGAGGCGGGTAAGGTTTGGCAACTGCCTTACAGTGCGGCAGGCCAATTCCTTAAAATTATCACCCGCCAAACTTTATTACTGAACGTCACATAAATGGCTAACAG
>JBBUCK010000012.1:0-2113 GCA_038057845.1 Patescibacteria group bacterium | reverse complement strand
AAATGACAAGGGCGAGATAGAGGAAAGATGGACAGGGGATTATATTTTTGAAAACGAATGGCAGTCCTTCCGAACAAAGAAGGAGCGCACACTGGAATTAAAAAGCATATCCCACGAATGCCATAAAGGACGGCGAAAGATAGCAGTTAAGGTGGTTGATATTTTTGGGAATGATACAATGAAGGTGGTGGAGGTAACAGTATGAAAACTACCATTCCTGTCAATCCAGTTATGCTTAGGTGGGCAAGAGAGACCGCTGGCTTGGAAGTCGAGATTGTTGCGCAAAAACTTAATAAGGATGTTAAAGATATTCTTTCTTGGGAATCGGAACCAAGAAAAGACTCGCCTACTTATGTGCAATTAGAAAAACTGGCTTATGAAATATACAAGCGGCCACTTGCGATATTCTTCTTTCCAGAACCTCCGCAAGAAGAATCTCCAAAGCAATCTTTCCGGACGCTACCTGAACAGGAAATTTTAATGCTAACCCCACGCTTGCGCTTTTTAATCAGGCAGGCGAGGTTGCAGCAACTCAATCTTTCCGAGCTATACGACAATATTAATCCGGTAGCCAGCCATATAATTCGTGATTTAAGTTTCAGCCCTAATATTTCAGTAGTTGAAATGGCCGCTAATGTTAGGAAATATTTTAATATTGATATTACTACTCAGTCCAGTTGGAAAGATGTAAACACAGCATTCAAAAATTGGCGGGATATTTTGGAGGAACACGGAGTTTTTGTGTTCAAGGAAGCATTCAAAAATAATGCCTTTTCTGGATTTTGTCTTTACGATAAACAATTTCCAGTTATTTACGTCAACAATAGTGTATCTGATTCACGTCAAATTTTTACCCTGTTTCATGAACTTGCACATCTGTTGTTCGGTACAGGTGGAGTAGATACACGGCTTGAAGACTATATCAAATTTCTTCAAGGGGATGACAAGACAATAGAAATACTTTGCAATCGCTTTGGGGGAGAGTTTCTTGTTCCAGATTCTGATTTTAATCAAAGAATAGTTGGAGTTTTTATCAATGATGAGTCAATCCAGCATCTGGCAAACCAGTATTGCGTCAGCCGGGAAGTTATATTACGTAAGTTTCTCGATCGGAATGCAGTAAACCAGCAGTATTATAATACAAAAGTTGAACAGTGGGCAAAAGAGGCTAAAAGGCATGGAGAGGGTGGCGGTAATTACTATTTGACAAAGGGTGTGTATCTTGGTGAACGCTATATAGAAAAAGCTTTTAGCAAATACTATCAAAAAAGTATCTCAATTGAGCAACTTGCGGAATATTTGAGTGTAAAAGTAAAAAATGTAAGTGGCATGGAGTCCTTATTGTTCCATAAGGGGGCTGAGTCATGATTTATGTTTTTGACAGTAGCCCGTTAATTGTCTTGTTTCGGCATTATTATCCAGAAAGATTCCCCTCTCTTTGGGAAAAGTTTGATTCTATGATTTCAGCACAGCGTATTATTTCTGTTCGTGAGGTTAGTAAGGAACTGGAGGGACAAGAAGATAGGCTATCAGACTGGGCAGGAAATAATAGGGGATTTTTTTGTATGCCAACAACGGATGAATTAAACTTTGTTGCAGCAGTTTTTAGAATTCAGCACTTCCAGGCATTAATTAGGAGAAAAGAACAATTAGTTGGAAAACCGGTTGCTGACCCTTTTGTAATTGCAAAAGCTAAGGTCGGAGGGCACTGTTTAGTAACACAAGAGAATTTTAAGGAAAAAGCCGCTAAAATACCAAATATTTGCAAGCATTTTAATATACCTTACGTAGATTTAGAAACATTTATGAAAAATGAAAATTGGACTTTTTAGTAATATGGGCATTGGATTCTGGAAGCAGATAATAATTAGTTAAAAACATCTGTATTTTAGTTATAGAATTTTCTTAATAGCAAAGAAAATGATGTAAAATCAATAAGATAAATAAATAGGAATATTTATTAATAAGTTATTAAATAGTTATGGCGCTTAACCCTAAATTTCCAAATTTTATGTTAAGTCAAATTAGTCATTTTGTAGTATCATAAACACTATGCTTCTTAATCGTCAAAAGGCTTTATTAAACTATATCTCCATCTCTGGAGAAATTAAAA
>JBBUCK010000011.1:0-3705 GCA_038057845.1 Patescibacteria group bacterium | reverse complement strand
TCAATTCTTTTCGGGTTTTTATCACGAAGCTCTTTTAATTTTTCAGGTGGGAGGGGATAATCCTCAAGCCAACCACTCAAAGTACTTTTACTAATGTGTAATTTCTCTTTGATCTGACTGTAGCTTAGGCCCTTCAAACGCCACTCAATTGCTTTTTGATGATCTTTAATACGTGCCATAATATAAACCTACAAACAATATTTGTATAAATAGTATACCAAGGTTCGAATATTTAAGCAACTTAAAATCTTTCCTACTCAAAATGGATTTTCTCCTAATCTCCTAACTTCTTCCAGTTAAAACGAAACAATATTTTTTGCAATGTTCGCAGGAAAATTTGCTTGGTTTGGCTTTAAGCCAAAAATTTTCCGAGTTTAGCAAATCTGCCGCAGGAGCAGATGAGCGCTTTGCAAAAAATATTGTTGAGTGGTCCCTACTCAAAATGGATTTTCTCTTCCGAACCCTCCAATCTCTTTTTTAGAAGCGGGTAAGTAGTTAATTGTGGGTCTTCCTCAATAATCAACGTAGCCTCATTTCGCGCAGCTTCTACCATTTTTATATTGCGTATTGCTTCCATTCCAAGGTCTGAAAGTCCCCATTGTTTTCTACCATAGAGTTCTCCGGCACCTCTTTGCGCGAGGTCATATTCGGCAAGCTCAAATCCGTTCTTCGCTTTAAGAAGCGCCTGGAGACGCGCAAACGTTGCTTCGCTTTTACTTTCTGTGAAAACATAGCAATACGCCTGATACTCGCTTCGAAGCACCCGCCCTCTTAATTGATGAAGTTGAGCAAGTCCGAAACGTTCCGCACCCTCAATAATGATGGCTGTCGCATTGGGAATGTTCACTCCGACCTCAACGACGGATGTTGCTACAAGAATATCTGTCTTGCCATTTTTAAATTCATTCATTGTTTCCTCTTTCTCAAATTTGTTCATTTTTCCATGAAGAATGGCAATGGTCTGGTTTGGAAACACTTCCTTTTCAAGGCGGAAAGCTTCTTCTTTTACAGACTTTGCATTGAGCGCCATTTCTTTGGTTGGGTCTGGAGCATCAATGCGCGGGCAAATGATAAATACCTGCCTTCCTTTCTTTATTTCTTCTTTGATTTTCTCATAGGTTGTTTTTCTTTGTCCTGGCAAAACAATTTCCGTTATAATTTGTTTTCTTCCCTTTGGCATTTCATCAAGTAACGTGAGGTCAAGGTCACCATAAATCGTTAAGGCAAGTGTTCGTGGAATAGGGGTTGCGGTCATAGAAAGCAGATGAGGAAGAATATCGTCTTTTTTGTGTCTAAGGTTTTTTCGTTGAATCGTTCCGAAGCGGTGTTGTTCGTCAATAATGACGTATGCAAGATTTTTAAATTGAACTGTTTTTTGAATGAGAGCATGTGTGCCGACAAGAATTGGTATTTCTCCATTTGCGACCCATTTCATAAGTTGAGTTCTTGAAATTGGTGTTGGTTTTCTCGGGTCCACTTTTGAGGGAAATTTTTTACAGCCGCTTCCCATTATGAGTCCCACCTGAATAGGAAGATGAGAAAAATATTCAATGAATGAATTAAAATGCTGCTCCGCAAGGATTTCTGTCGGTGCCATATAGGCGACCTGAAGATTGCCATAATCTTGATTTTTAGGAGGTGTTGTTACCGTTGCGTAGGTGGTAATCGCGGCAACGGCGGTTTTTCCTGACCCGACATCACCCTCTAGAAGTCGTGACATTGGTGTTTCTTTTTTGAAATCAGTGAGAATGTCACGCACCGCTTTTTGCTGCGCGTGTGTAAGTTCAAAAGGAAAACGTTTCGCAAATGTTTCCACATCTTTCTCATCCTTATTGATAGCAAATGCTGAATACTCTTTGTATTCTTTCCTTTCCTTGTGTTTTTGCAGTTGGATAAAAAAAACTTCCTCAAAAGCGAAACGTTTGCGTGCAGCAATACCGTCACTTTCTTTTTGAGGTGTATGAATCCAAATGATTGCCGTATTGAGGGAAGGGAGGTGATATTTTTTTAAGATTTTTTCGGGAATAGGGTCATGTAATTCATTTAATACCCCTCCCGCAAAAATTTTTTTGATTGCGTGGAAAAACCAGCGTGATGTAATTCCTCGACTTTCTTTGTATATCGGATATGCAAAACCACGGTCTTCTTTTCCGAAAATCGAATTCCCAACAATCGTTGGCGCACTCTCCACTTCTTCAATTTCTGGATTGGAAAAATATGGCGTACCTTTACGACTTGCAAGTTTTCCTTCAACTTTTACTAATGCTCCTTCATGGAGCATTTTAGCAACGTAAGGCTGGTGGAACCATATAGCTTTAATACTTCCTGTCCCGTCTTCGATTTTCGCTTCGGCCATAGGGATTTTACTTCGAAAACCCTTACTTATTTTGAGTTTAGAAACCTTTCCATATACAAGTGCGGTGTCTCCAGACACAAGATCTTTGATGATTTTACTTTGGGCCACATTGCCGTAGCGAACAGGGAAATAAAAGAGAATATCAGCGACCGTTAAAAGCCCGAGTTTTTTAAGGGCTTTCTTTTGGGAGGGAAGGAGACGAAACTCACTTTCAATTGGCGAGCACGCATTCATAACACAGAGTTTACAATGATTGCGCGACAAGTCCAATGGCCAGGATGCCGAGGGCATTGAATACAAACGTGAGGGGAGCGACAATTGCCGGCCTGACTTTTGAAAAACCCATAAGCGCGAGCCCAATCTCGTCGGGGAAAGGGGAAGCGATGATGAGGGCGCCCAATATGGGATTAATCCATCGAAGAGGTTTGAAATTGAGAATTTTAAGTAACATCCGATATTTTACTCGCCCGACAATTTTCCCGAGAACGGCGGGTATGTCTTTTGACAGATGTTCTCGCACGAAAAGAAAAATTATCATGTCGCCAATAACCGCTCCCAGTCCTCCAAACAGAGTGAGCCTCCATAACGGTTCCATTTTTGATAATTCGGCGATAGCAACCATCGCTGGTGATATGGTAAAGACCGATGTAAAAAAGAAACCGGACACAAAACTCGCCAACATACCAAAATCTTTCGTTTCTTCAAGAAACACGCGCAATGCTCCCGTTTTTGCAAGAACGATTGCGATAAAAATACTTAAAAAAATAATAAACAAATCTTTTTTCATGCGTTTGCAACTTATTCCATGATAACAAATTACGGGAGCGAAGTTCTCATATCTTCATTGACAAACAATGCCAACTTTACTCTAATGTATCCTTAGGATAGTCGTTTTGAAAATATAAGGAAAGGAGGTGGTCGCTATGCACTCTCTTACTGAAGAGGAAATGAAAAAAAAGGCACATATCTCCACGCCAGCTCAGAAATTTTTCACGAACAATAAGAAACGTTCTGCCTAGAGTCTTTGGGGAAACTTCAATTGATGGTGATGGAATGGATCGTCTCAGTCTTCGGGCAAAAGAATTTCAGGATCAAATTGTAAGCCTTACTAAGGGATATTCAGACAGTGAAGCCCATGAAAAGTTTATTGAACTGCATTTCGGGGACGAAATCGCTTTGTTTGAGGCAAATTTTCAACCCGCTTAACCACTCCTTTTCTTTTTTAGAAAAACAGGATCGTCGCAAGACAGTCCTGTTTTTGTAAACAAAAACAAATGCCCTGACAGTACTCGTCAGGGCATAAGCGCCTTTCTTATATTTTCTTTTGCTAAAAGAACTTTTTCAGGAAT
>JBBUCK010000010.1:0-3532 GCA_038057845.1 Patescibacteria group bacterium | reverse complement strand
CTGTACGCACTGGACGCACTGTACGCACTGTACGCACTGTACGCACTGTACGCACTGGACGCATTGTCTAAAAACACCTTGTCAAAAATATCTTTTTTCCACTCTATTTTTGAAGGACGTTTTAATTCAAAAAGGTCATAAGTTTTTAAGATGTGTTCTTTGGCTTTCTTTTTTTCAAGAATATAATCTTTTCTCAAAGAGATTGCCTCCATTTTCTCTAATAACTTTTTTGTTTTGTTTGTATATTCTTGTTTCATATTTTTATCTTAATCAACAACTTGTCGCATTTGTCCATTAACTACCTCAACCTGCCGTCTTATTTCATAAATACCATCTCCTATCTTTGCCTCTTTCAATCCACCGACTTTCTTTTCTCCATGGTCGAGGTGGTAAAGCCTAGTATCTTTAGCTTTGAAGTAACCGATAATAAACTCTCCATTTATTTTTGGATAAAATATTCCGCCTTTGAATGTGTGAGGATTTCCCCCTGACCCCGAAAGAAGAATAACATCGTCTTTCGTGGCCTTTAATCCTGTTGGAAGTTTTGAGATTTCAATAAAACAAATATCTCCGTGCCTATAGTTTAATGTTTTCATATTTTCTTTTTTGATAATTCGTCTACCACAACTATTAAATCAATACCTGACTTCTTTGCCTTCTTTTTAAGTCTAATATGGCTTTGCTCCCAAATAAGAATGCGTTTGTATTTCTTCATGCTCCAACTGTATCATATCTATTACATAACGCAAGGGATATATGTTGACAAGAAAAAAAAGGAGTATAATTAAACAAGAAAGGAGGGCGTTATGGACAAACAACATTATGACAGGCACTCAAAGTTTTGTTTCTTTTGCACCAAACTCATCTCACAAAATCTTCACAAGTACAAAACAATTAAAGGAAAAGGTTACATACACGACTTCCCATGTTGGGAAAATTGGCGTAAAACCATATCCTCAATTCCCTACAAAGCCCTTGTTTCTTAACGGGGCTTTGTTGTAACGTGGGGCTTTTTGATGAGGTAACATGTGTTTCAACGAAAAAACCACCTATTCAGCTAGTTTAGTAGATAGATGGTTTCTCGTAAACTCAATCGTTTCCTCGGTTGAGCTTGTCTATTTTACCATGTTCCAACAAGTCCACGCAGAAAGTCCTTGCGTTTCTAAAATATGTCTTGCTCCTTTAATGTTCCCTCGGACTGTATTTAAGTCAATCCCCAGTTTTTTCATCGTTGAAAACCAAATAGGATGGACCTGAAATAAACCCCGCTCCTTTGCTTTACCTATTGCCGAATTATCAAGACCACTCTCGCATTCCGCTATTTCTTTCATAATCGGCACATCACTAAACTCTTTTTCAATCATTAACTCGATAATTTGTTCTTCACTTTCAAACAATAGATGCACTTTTTCTTGATTTAATACTGGACTTTGTAGTAATGCACTGATAATAATCGTTTCTAAAATACATTAGAATTATTAAGTAATGCTTTCCCCTATATCTCAATCTAAAAGACTGCGACTAGAAGTAAATTAGATATGCCTAGACTTTGAAAACTTCCTTTTGAAACTTCCTATATCCTTTAAGACCCATACGTTCTATCTTAGACTTTTCTGTTTCGATATTGAAGTAGTAATGCGGTATATAATTCTCTTCTGGTTCTATGTCTACACGAATAAGCGCAGGCCGTTGCATGTTATTTTATTTTAATTGCTCCCAAAACTTTACCTTCTTTATTGGTCATTAAGAGAGTGCCAAGTGTTGAAAAGAAAACGGTAAAAGCGGCATCAAGCGCAGTTTGGCCGATTAACGCCCAATCAGCTTGAAACACACTGAAACCGTCTTGTGTTACGAAACCATACAAGGTAACAATAACAGCACCGACTACCGCATTGACGAGTGAATTTATTGCGTCATTCATATTCACTTTAAAAAATCCGCTATTCATATTGATTCATTATTACGATTAAAGTTAATAAAATTCCTAAAATGAAAACTAATTTTATAAATACTTCTTTATCCATTATATACCACAATCTCTGTCAATACTTGACAGTTTCTTTGATTGTAACTGTGCTAATAAAGTCTGTAGAAGTTTCATTAGCTCGTCTAATCTCCTTTTTAGTATCGTTACCTGTGAATTGTAATCGTAGAGAAGTGTTTGACCCCAGTTATCGGGTAGGTTTCCATAGCATGTAGTGCTTGAAAATTCCCTGTGGGGCTTGATACGGTCTAAAGACAGGTCTAATACTGTTCCCCGGGAAACCTTAAGCCCTATGCGTTCAGGGGTTCTGTCTAAAAGGAACTGCAAAACACGTTTAAGGGTCATTTTTTGAGCGTCTGTTGGTTGGTCTACTCCTTCGGTAAAATTACCAGAAAGGCAAATAGAAATTGAATCAAAGTTATATCCTTTTTGAGCAGCTGTTTCTTCTCCCAAAAGTCTAAATTGTTTTATGTTTCCCACTTGGTCTATATAGATATTGTATCCGCCGAAAAAACCCATTGCCGAGATAAAATTCCACCTTTCTTTATGGGCATTGTCAATATGTTGCCAAGTCAGATGAAGACTGGAAGAGAAGGGATTAGTTCCTATCGGCCCCGCATGATGAAGTATGATATTTCTTAATATCGCCATATTGTTCTTATTATACTACTAAAAATGTCCTTTAAGAATAGAAAGAGGTTTATAAAGATTTCTAACCACCAGACTTTTTTTTCTTGAATATCTTTTTTTTTAATATAAAATCTCTTTATGACCATAGGCAACACTCCCCATTCAATATCTTTTATATGCGGCGAATCATACGAATCAAAAACACGACTAAACTCTTCCTTTCTTTCCTTAATCATTGTCGTGGCATGATTGTCGGTAAAACCCTCGGGGCGATAATACTTACCATCTCTCTCAAACCACGCTGGAACTGAAATTAAAAGAGGAGAACATTTAAGAGCTTTTGAGATTGCTTCGTGATTTGTCGGGACATATTCATGCTTAAATTCCCATTCATTATTAAATTCTTTCGCCAATTCGTAAAGTTTGGGAGAAACGGAAGAATAAAATTTTTCAAAAGTATTTATTTCTACATCAAAAGGCCATAACTCCTGTGGGACAACGCCTATTTTTCTTAAAAACTCCGCAACAGTTTGAGGGGAATTGCCTCCCTCTTTGGTGCCAGAAATGGCCGCCAAGAATCTTTCGGAGTAATTCTTTTCTATTCCATATTGTTTTTTGATAAGGATCTCTATGCAATTGAGAATCGTAAAAGTAACGCAAGCATAGGTTTCTATGTTATTTAGGTTTTGAAATTCCTTGACAGGTAAAAATTCTGACCAATCACCGCTCGGATTGATTTCTTCCATTGGAAGATTCGCTCCGAAAATATAATCTTCGGGCTTTTGAATATCAAATTTTAACCCATAGTTTTTAATCATGTTTCTTTAAGTGTTCCATAACTCGTTCAAAGGCTTTGGTGTTTTCTCCGAGCTGTCCCATGATTGAGCCTCTGATTTCCTGCTCCAATTCTCTGAAAGC
>JBBUCK010000009.1:15470-19582 GCA_038057845.1 Patescibacteria group bacterium | reverse complement strand
AATTCCTCCGCGCGGGCTTTTACAGGGATTGCGCATGTTGAAAATGCTTTCGAGACAAGGTTTTCTTCAAAGTGTTCATCGAAATTATTCTTAAGCTGCTTCCTTTTTTGAGAAAATCCCCTTTTAACAATTAAAAAGAAATCTTCTTCAGAAAATGTATTGAAAAAAGATTTTGAAATATTATCAATAAGCAGTACCGCCGAATCGACATTTGGTTGCGGTGAAAAAGAACCCTTTTTAACCAGGGAGAGTCTTTCTGGGGTACCATATACTTTTATTGAAACAGAAAGGATACTCCCCTTCAGGTCTTTTTCTGTAATGCGGTCTGCTACTTCTTTTTGAACAAGTAGTACCGCGAGGGATGGGGACGTTTTTCCACCGATAAATTTTCTTAAAATTTCCCCAGTGATGTAATAAGGGATATTGGCAACAAGTTTATATTTTCCAGCATGAAGCCCAAAATTCTCTGGTACGAAATCAAGAATATCTTCTTCAACAAGAATCATCTTTCCACTTTCAATATCTTTTGAAAAAGTTACTTTAAGAAGTTCAATAAGCTCTCTATCCTTTTCAACAGCAACCACTTTCTTTGCCTGACTAAGAAGTTTTAGAGTAAGCACTCCCCTTCCCGGACCAATTTCTAATACGACATCAGAAGACTCTAGACGTGCACCAGAAATTATTTCCTCAAGAGCTTTACTCGAGTTAAGAAAGTATTGGCCAAAATATTTTTTTGCTTTCATCCCGTTAGAGGCAGGTCGCGGTCAGTTTGCAACTTGCGTATTTATTTTTATGAATAATGATACGACGGTAACTCATATTATTTTTTAAACTTATTCTTAAACCGTGACCGCGGCCTCTAACGGGATTAAAACTCAATCGAAAAAATTGAGGCAATTCCTCTCTTATATTTTTCATCCGCTGTGAACGAGATTTTTTCAATAGATTCTTCTGGTATATCTGTAATAAACTCGGATGGCATACTTACATTCTTGCTTCCATAGAGCGTTCTCATTTGAGCATAAGAGAGTATCACACGTTTTCTTGCCCGGGTAAGAGCAACGTAAAAAAGCCGCCTTTCTTCTTCATTTTCCTCATCGCTTACTTTCGATTCATTAGACCTTTGATGTGGAAACAGATTATCCTCTAATCCGACAATAAAAACATAATCAAATTCGAGGCCTTTTGCCGCGTGAACTGTCATAAGTTTAACTCCATCCTTTTCTTCCGCAAGCTCATCTTGGTCGGCGAGAAGAGCTGCATCAGACAGAAGTTTTTCTAAGCCCTCATTGGTCGGGTATGTATCATACCTCGTTGCAAGGGTGACTAATTCACGAACGTTTTCAAGTTTTTCTTCGTCTTTTTCTTTTCCTGTTTCATACATTTCTTCAATTCCAGTTTTTTTAATGATGTACTTTATTACCTCCGAAGGTTTTTTTTCTAACGCAACAGTATGAATGCCATTGAGTAATAATCTAAAAGCCACCACCCTCTCAAAAGTTCCTTTTGGAAGAGTACTTTCTTTCCCTTCAAAAATTTTAAGCAATGTCACTTTCCCTATCCCCCGAGGTGGAACATTTATGATTCTCTTTATATCTCCAAAACTTTCTCTATTAAAGGCGGCGTGAATAAAAGCAAGAACATCCTTAATTTCTTTTCGTTCAAAAAATTTAACGCCAATAAGTTGATACGCTATTCCTTTTGAAAGAAACGCCTCTTCTAAGACTCGAGATTGAAAATTTGCCCGATACAGAACAGCAATTTCCTTTGGGGCGATACCCTCTTTAATACAGTTCTCTGTTTTTGATGCAACGAATTCCGCCTCCTCATTCTCATCTATTCCCTCAAAGAGTCCTATTTTTTCTCCAATTGAATTTTTCGTAAATAGTTCTTTTTCTTTTCTTAACTTATTTTTTTTGATAATAGTATTTGCTGCGTGAAGAATAGTTTGGGTTGACCGGTAATTTTCTTCAAGCAAAATTGCTTGCGCTTCAGGATAATCTTTTTCAAAATCAAGAATATTACGGAGTTCAGCTCCTCGCCAACTATAAATATTTTGGTCAGCATCGCCAACGACACAGACATTATTGTGAGCTATTCCCAGAAGACGAACGAGGAGGTACTGGATTCTGTTCGTATCTTGATACTCGTCAACGTGAATATATTTCCAAAGTTTTTGGTAAAAGGTACGTATAGTTTCATTTTCTTTGAGAAGAATGTATGCCTTTAAAAGCAGGTCGTCAAAATCAAGAGCTTTTTCCTGTTTGAGTATATGTTCATATTCTGTCCAGACCTTTTCTACTATATTAGGGAAATACTCATTTCCTACCTTCTCTCTATACTTTTCTAGAGTACACGCATTTCCTTTTTCCCTCGAGATACTGTGTTGCAATTTTGCCGGTTCTATTTCTTTTGGATTAAGATTAACTTTCTCTATGGCTTCTCTAATTGCCTTTCGTGAGTCTCCCCCATCAAAAATTTTAAAATGTCTTGGTAAATTTGCTTCAGAAGCGTGATTTCTTAAAAGATGAACTGCAAGAGCGTGAAAGGTGCTTATGAAGGGCTTATCGCCGAAGGAAATAGAAAGATTTAAGGTTCTGTCTTTCTCGAGAAGTCTATCCACCCTCTCTCGCATCTCTTTTGCAGCTTTGTTTGTAAATGTGATGGCAAGGATTTGTTTTGGGTCGGTACCGTTCTTGATGAGATGGTAAATACGAAAGGTAATAGTTTTTGTCTTACCAGCACCTGCTCCTGCAAGGATAAGAAGGGGGCCTTCTGTTGTAACAACAGCCTTTTTTTGTTCACTATTGAGACCAAAAAGATAATTTTCTTCCATGTAGAGACACTATACCACCCTCTTTCATTTAAAAATGTAGTGGATAGTGAAAAAAATATTAAAAAACATTATCCACAGCAGACTTCTTTGGCGGTTGACTTTAGGGTCTCAAGAACTATAATTTAACTACGTACAGCAGAATACTGATTTTCCCTCTATGGCTCTATTGAGCCATTTATTTCTGAAAAGGGTGAATTATCATTAATTTAAGCCTTATTTTACCTACTTTCCAAGACCCCCGTTTTCCTATTAATTTATCTTCAAAAGGAAACAGGGCGAAAAACAGCTTATTTTCAAGGACTTTCTACAGTCCCCTTGTTCTTGCTTTGATTCTTTTTGTTATGCCAAACGTCCTCTATGCCGGTGTTTTTTCCTTTATTTCTGAATTTTTCAACCGAGGAAATCAAA
This sequence comes from Patescibacteria group bacterium, assembly GCA_038057845.1. Classification (GTDB taxonomy): domain Bacteria; phylum Patescibacteriota; class Minisyncoccia; order Phycocordibacterales; family JAGLPS01; genus JBBUCK01. Next base: position 16,338 of record JBBUCK010000009.1, on the reverse strand, counting down.
CTGAGGAAAGAACAATAAACTCACAAAATATGGCTCTACTACAGGCACCACTTACCCCAACCCCCAATTCCGCGAGTGGTGGTGGTGAAGTTTTGATAGAAGATGGTTCTGCTCTTATTTCAGAAACTGGTCCTACTGGGGGGGAGTCAAGTAAATCACGTCCTGCAAGCGACCAAATCAGTGTTTATGTTGTCCACGAGGGTGATTCTCTTTCCCAGATTGCTCAAATGTTCAATGTGTCCGTCAATACAATTATTTGGGGCAACAATTTGAAGGGGACAACAATAAAACCAGGACAAACACTTATTATCCTTCCTGTCTCTGGTATTCGTCATATTGTTAAATCGGGAGATACGCTGGCTAAAATCGCTAAGTTGTATAAGGGAGACCTTGATGAAATTGTTCAATATAACAACTTTTCTCCTAATGAGGTTCTGTCAGTTGGGAGTGTTGTTATTGTTCCTGATGGTGAAGCCTTAACACAGCCAACAGTTGTTTCAAGTATAAAAACAGCCGGTACTTCCTACCCTCATTACGAAGGCTACTACCTCCGCCCTGTTTATGGAACAAGGAGTCAAGGACTTCATGGCTATAATGCTGTTGATATCGCTGCTCCATCAGGCACACCGATTTTCGCGTCTGCCTCCGGTGTGGTTATCGTAAGTCGTGCTTCAGGATGGAATGGAGGATATGGTGTTTATGCTGTTATTGCACATGATAATGGAACACAGACTTTGTATTCCCATATGAGTAAAGACAGTGTATCTGTTGGGCAGGAGGTCACCCAAGGGCAAGTTATTGGATATGTTGGTTCAACGGGTCGATCAACGGGGAGCCATCTTCACTTTGAGGTCCGCGGGGCGCGAAA
>JBBUCK010000009.1:0-15370 GCA_038057845.1 Patescibacteria group bacterium | reverse complement strand
CAACGGGTCGATCAACGGGGAGCCATCTTCACTTTGAGGTCCGCGGGGCGCGAAACCCATTTTAATGCAAGCGCAGAATTACCCGAGAGCTCATCGAGTTCTTCGAGACTGAAGTCTCTCAGAACTGAAGGCCTGAGACTCTCAGACGTTCGTCCCGAGGACTCAGTCCCGAGGGAGTCGAACGACTTGCTGCGAGGTAGTTCATTAGGTAATCTAGATAATATTCCAAACAAAAATACCTCCGCCTTAGGCGGAGGTATTTTTTAGTGTAAAATTAATTATCAAATGAAATGGATTTTACCTTTTAGTTCTGCATTACTTTTCGCACTTTCCTTTGAGACACCATATCTATGGTGGCTTGCTCTTATTGGTCTTATTCCATTTTTAATTTTTCTTGAAAAAGTTCAAGCGTTAAATGTAAACTCAAAAACTCATCAACAAAAAGATGCTTTATTAGGGGGTTGGTTAATGGGCTCTATTTTTTTCGCTCTTGTTTTTCGTTGGGTGTTGTATGCTTTTCCTGGCGATTGGGCAGGTCTCAGTAATTCCCTAACATCTGTTCCACTTTTTGCTATCGCTTGGTTGATAATTTCAGTTGTTGTAGGTTTTTCTTCTGCGCTTTTTGGGTTCTTTGCTTTAAAATTTCCAACTTACCCCATCTTTATTATTCCATCGATATGGGTACTCTCTGAATATGTACGAGCATGGCTTTTCAGTCTATTTTCATGGGGTCAAGGCGCCACACTCGGACCGTATTGGTCTTTTGGGAATCTTGGGTTTACCCTTATCGATACTCCCGCAATTCTTTGGTCACGAATAATCGGTCTTTATGGAGTGAGTTTTCTTGTAATTCTCATTAATTGTTTAATTTTTCGGTTTTTTATCAAGAAAGATATTAAGATTGTTTTACTTATACCATTTCTCTTAATTATTTTTTTTCTTCCGAAGATACTTTTCTTTATTACTCCAGAAAAAAAAGTTTTAAGCGTTGCGCTTGTTTCTACTCAAATCAGACTTGGTTTTTCGGGTGAAAAAGAATTTGGTGCACTTTGGCACGACTCTTTAGAGAGTAATAAAATATCTCCTGTTCCTGACATTGTTGTATTTCCTGAAGGCGCTCGCTTATTTGCGACTAATGATGCAGAAAATGTTTTTCTTGGAGAAATTTTCTCTGATAAAAAGAAACCTGGCCTGATTATTACAAGTGATATTGTTTCTACTAGTGAGGGTCTTAAAGAGCAAATAATTTACCGCAATCAAAAAGGAGAACTCGTTTCAATTCAAGGTAAATCATTTTTAATTCCTGCCGGAGAATACATGCCCTTCGTTCTTAAGAGTTTTATTACTTTATTTAAAGACCGACTGACTCTCGAACGATTTACCACACTAAGGACTCGTATTAAAAGCGAAGAAATTGAAAAACCAGTTGTCTTTGGTGAGACACAAATAGGTACACTTCTCTGCTCCGGCATCACCTCCCCACTACTATATCGTTCTCTATCTAATGATGGCGCAGAAATTCTTGTGAACTCTGCAAGTCAGATTATATTTCAAAATCATCCCTTCTTTCTTTTACAAGCAAAAACTCTCGCTCGTTTTCAGGCAATTGCTAATGCGCGACCCTTTCTTCAAGCATCAAATGGTGGGCAATCCTTCTCAATAGACTCTAATGGTAGAGTAATAAACCAAACAAATTCTTTTAAGAACCAAATTCTGATTGTGAGTGTATCTCCTTCAAAAATTAAAACTCCCTACACTCGATTTGGCGATTGGCCACTTATAGTAATAGGTTTTTTCTTTTTCTATTTTATAATCCGCAGCCACAAATTCCTGTAATGGGTTCATAAAGTGCTGCTGAAGCCCCGCATATATCAAGACAGCCTTGACCGAAAAGACACCCAGTACACTGACAAAAAGGTCTATAAATCGCTATTCCTGGAATGGGTAATCCTACTCCTGTGCGAAAGCAAAGAGGTAAAGGATGACATTCACCGCACGGAGCTCCTCCACCTCCTCCCCCTGCTTCAACTTCAGGCAGAAAAGCTTTTTCTAGACGCTGTGCCAAACCAGCAACAAATACTCCTTGCGAATTTTTAGAGTCAGAAAAAATATTTAAAATGTTTAATGCAAGTTTCGACAAGAAAGATTTATTCGCTTGTCTTCGCTCGTTAAGTTCTATAAGTTGTAATTGAGGGAGTGTATAACGGACTGTCGTAACAAAGCGTTCCGCTTCAACTTTATTAATCATATTGGCCGACAATAAAGCAATAATAATTTTTTCTTGAATAAAACGGACTTGAGGGTCTGTCTCTATTTTAGGTAATGGTTCGAATGATGGGTCATACGCTTTAAGCAGTGTCTGACTTTCCACTAACGTTTTAAGAAATACTTCGGGATAAAGAAACTGAAACTCATCTTTAGTAAGAGAAAGAGTGACTTCTTCATATGTCGAGGTAGCAAAGTTCACATTGTTTGAAAGTGCGCCCGGAGATGAATTAGTTGGAGCACTGACTTGACGCCCTATACTCTCTTCCGCAACTTCAGCAGCCTTACTTATCTTTTCAAAAAACGACAACAGCGATTTTGATGGAGTGTCTTCTTTTTTTCTAAGTTCCATCAAATCAGGTTTGGGGATTGGCAATGTCGGAACATTTAAACTGTCAGCAAGTGAAGAGTCGTCAGATAATTCATTTGAATTGAAAAGTGGTTGAAAGAAAATTCTCTGACCGAAAAGAGTTTTTGATTGGGTTTCGGTGTCCTTCCCTGTTTCTCTGACTGAAAGTATTGATTCTGGTTTTGTGCCAAAAATACTCAAAAGGAAGTAGATGCAAACAATAATAAAAACTAGCATTCCCAGAATTACTAGAAATTTGGACTTAAGTATTTTTTCAATTACAGGTGGCATTAATTTTTATTTAAAATTTTCTAGATTATTACCTTATTGCCTAACGAGTGAGCGGAATGAAAAAGTTCTCTTTCTCATTCCCGAGCGAGCGACGGCAACAAAGGGTTAGGGCCCCTTTATAATAGCGTTAAATCTACCTACGTCGCAATTAGTTATTCTGATTGTTTAGGCCGATATCTCAACGCCTCAAGCAGATGTATTTCCTTGATATCAACCGAATTTTCAAGGTCCGCGATTGTCCGAGCAACTTTTATAATACGGTGGTACGCTCTAGGGGAAAGATCCAAGTGTTTTGCAGCATCATTTAATGTTTTTTTCACTCTGTTGTCTAGGGTAATATGATTGACAATGTCCCGCGGACCAAGCTCGCTATTTGTTTTAAATGAAAGTCCAAGCGACTTAAATCGATTTTCTTGAAGTTCTCGAGCGCGAGCCACTCTTTTCTTTACTGTTTCTGTACTGTCTCCACCCTTTTCTTTCTCCATCAGTCTCTCGTGCTCTATGTGCGCGACTTCCACCCATAGGTCTATACGGTCAATAATTGGTCCAGAGATTTTTCTTTTATATCGAAGAAGGTCCGTAGGTCTGCATACGCAAGGTTTTCCTTTAACTCCGTAATAGCCACACGGGCAGGGATTCATTGCTGCGATAAGAATAAAGCTTGCGGGAAATTGGGCGGAGCCTTTTGCCCTCGATATACTTGCTACACGATCTTCAAGCGGTTCTCGCAGTGCATTAATTACCCTGCTTTCAAATTCTGGAAATTCATCAAGAAAAAGAATTCCTCGATGCGCTAACGTTACTTCTCCCGGTTTTGGTATTGTTCCACCACCAATAAGTGAAACATACGAAGATGTGTGATGGGGAGAACGAAAAGGAGGAGTAGTTATAAGGTCTTCTTTAAGTGCTCCCGCTGCTGAATGAAGTCCTGTAATCTCGAAAATTTCTTCCCGAGAGAGCGGTGGCAAGAGAAAACAGAATGCTTTTGCAAGCATTGTTTTTCCCGTTCCCGGAGGTCCGTACATTGCAATATTGTGACCTCCTGCAGCAGCGATCTCCATTCCTCTTTTCGCGCTTTCCTGGCCTTTAATATCTGAAAGATCAATTCCACTTGAATTCTCGTACTCAATTTCTGTTTCTTTTTGTGGAATGAGTGTAATTAATTTCTTTTTTCCCTTATTATCGAGATGTTGTATTACTTCCTTGAGACTTCTAACTCCAAAAATTTTTATTCCACGGACAAGCGCAGCCTCTTTTGCATTTTCTTTTGGAAGATACACTTCTGTAAAACCCTCTTTCCTTGCCTTTTCAACAAGGGGAAGAGCGCCGTGGATTTTTCGAAGTGTTCCATCAAGAGAAAGTTCCCCTAAGAACAAACGTTTCTCAGGTGCGAAAGCAATATCTTCGGAAGCAAGTAAATACGCAAGTGCCATCGGGAGGTCGAATAATGACCCTTCCTTTTTTAGTTCCGCGGGAGCGAGGGATATTACAACTTTCTGGTTTTTATTTTTTGGTGATTTAAATCCAGAGTTTTTGATTGCCGCAGAGATTCTATCACGCGCCTCTTCAACCGCTTTGTCAGGCAATCCTACGACTGAAAACGAATGTAGACCTCGAGAAAGGTCTACTTCAATGTGAACAATGTAAGGTTTTAAAAGAGAAATTTGAGCACTGTAGACCTTGGAAAACATAGGTCTACGACATGTGGGCCTCACATGTGCGGGCAGCGGGGTTTGCCTCCAGGCGTTCTCGCTCAATTATTTCTTCACCCTTCTCGCATTTTCCATATGTCCCGTTTTCAATTTTTTTGAGAGCGCTTACAATTTCGTTATATCTTATTTCAAGCTGTTTTAAAATCGCAGTGTTTTCTTCGAATCCTTCAATTGTGGTCGCTGTCTCATTGGGGTCAGTGGCCGATTCAACACCTTGTTCAGGTGTTGCTTCCCAGTCACTTAGATTGGAAGGGTTTCTTTCTCCAATTGAAGAAAGTTCCTTCTCAACCAATATATGTTCTTCCTCGAGTTTCTTTTTGAAATATTCAATGTCGTTTTTTTCCATGGTCATATAATAGCAAAAGGTTCTTGTCAGGGAAAGCTGACTTTAGCGTACGAGTTTTGAATTTAAATAACGTCCGAGAATTTCAAGCAGCACATCCTCTTTTGTCGTGATAATAATCGTTTCTTTATCAAGGAAAGAGTAAAGAAACACAATGTTTCCATTCATATCTTTTACCACTCGAGTATCCTTATTTTTAACAATATGGTCTCCAAATAGTTTTTTACCGCTTGTTTCGGGAAGAACACCCATATCCTTAATAAATAAAGGACCTAATTCATGTATGAGCGTTTCTTCCCACGCCAACATTCCTGAAAACGCTGTTTCGTAGGAATTTGTTTTAAGGATAAGAAACGGTTCATTCTCTACAGGTATATAGAGACCCAACATGTATTCATTTTCAAATGAACGCTCAAGGTAAGAAGGTACGGACGGAGCTATCAGTGACAAAAGTGTTACAACTCCAAGGGGCGCATTTTCTTTTTCTTTCCTTTCCACAAGGTCAAAATAAACAATTGATCCTATTTTTTCTTGCGTTCCCATAATACTTTCTTTAAGCGTCGCAGTATTTTTTTCTGTGGCTTGAGGTGTCAGAATTAATTGTTTTGAAGCATCCGCAGGAATTATTGTTTGTGTGTAAAGAATTACTATAGCTCTATCTTGCTCATATTTTGCATAGAGAAAAATAAATAATGAGCCGATACCAGCGATCACTAAAATAGTACTTAGGGCAATCGCAAGTGTATTTTGTGGCACATCTCTTTTAACTTTCGGCGTTTCCCCTCTTTCTATCTGACGTTTTTTTTCAGCTACCGCAATACTCACAATAGATGTTTTTTTGTTTTGAATACTTTCTTCAACATCACCACGGTAAGTTCGGAGTGGCTTGATTGGATAGTTTGAGTATTTACTTTTCATCAAATCCTGAATACGGGTCGGTTTATTATCAATAGCTTTAGGTATAACGGTGGGAATTTGCGAGATTTCTCTTTGTCGCGTAAACATTTCAAAGGGATTTTTTGAGTTAAGTCTATCTCCAAGTCTGTCCAACTTATTTTTTTCAGGATTCTCTTTTCCTGTTACACTGTTTTTAACATTTTCTGTTTGAGAAAATTCTTTCGATATTTCTTTTTGCAAAGGAGAAGTTGTTTTATTTTCTACAAAAGCAATAGTAGCCTCATTTTCTTTTTGGGCAATCGGGGGAATGTTTCCCGTAGTGTTTGTTGTAGGTATTTTTTGTGGAGGCATTAGGATGATTGTTGGGGTTTTTTGATGAAATTCGGGTCCCTGTCTTTGATTGACAACTTTATTCTATCTTTTTCATCAATACCCTTTATTATAACTGGAACCTTAGTTCCGACTTTAAGTACGTCTTCTATTTTTTCAACTCTAAACGGTGCAATTTCTGAAATATGTACCAGACCCTCCGCACCAGACCCAATTTTTACGAATGCTCCGAAATCAGTAATTTTAACAACCTCTCCTTCATATGTTTCTCCTGTAGTGTATTCATGAGTCATTTCAGTAATAATTTTGGCGGCTTCATCTGCCCCATTTCCCTTGCCAGTAATAAACACCGTTCCATCTTCTTCAATATCAATTTCTGTTCCGGTTTTTTCTCTGATTTCATTGATAGTTTTTCCACCTGATCCGATAATAAAACCAATTTTTTCTTTTCGTATTTTTATTATTGCGATTCGCGGTGCATTTTTCGGCAACTCTTTTCGCGGTGCGGAAATTTCTTTTTCTATTGTATCAAGAATAGCGTAACGCGCCTCTTTCGCTCCCAAAAGTGCTTCTTTGAGAATTGACATCGGGATACCTGTAACTTTCACATCAAGTTGTACCGCTGTGAGACCACGCCTCGTTCCAGCAATTTTGAAATCCATGTCTCCATGCTCATCCTCTGGTCCTTGAATGTCAGTCAAGACTTTATACTTCTCTTCCGATCCAAACATGAGGCCCATAGCGATGCCAGCAACGGGAGCAACAATCGGTACTCCTGCATCCATAAGTGCAAGAGTGCTTCCACACACTGACCCCATTGAAGTTGACCCATTTGATGCCATTGCTTCCGAAACAATTCTGATTGTATAGGGAAAGATTTCTTTTTGGGGAATAACAGCTAGAAGGGCTTTTTCAGCAAGAGCGCCATGGCCAATCATTCGTCGATTTGTATTGCCGATTCTTCCGGCTTCGCCGGTTGAAAATGGAGGGAAGTTATAATGATGCATGAAACGTTTTTTGGTTTGCTGGCTTTCCATTCCATCAATAATCTGTGAATCACTTGGACCTCCAAGTGTTACCACTGAAAGAATGTGAGTTCCCCCTCTGTAAAAAATACCGGAGCCATGAATAATTGAAGAGACGCCTCCAGCTTTAGCATACAAAGGGCGCAGTTCTTTAAATTCACGGCCATCTGGTCTTCGATGTTCTTCGATTGCTCCACGATGAATACACTCATCAATTTTTTTCTCATAATATGCCTTTATATGATGAATGTTTTCTTCAGGAAGAGACTCTTCCACAAGCTTAAGCCACTCTTCTCTTAACTCCTCAATTTTTGCTTTTCCTGCTATTCCGCTGAAGAGGTATTCAGGCATCCGTGTTGCAATTTTTTCTTCAAACAAAGATTCCAATACTTTAGAAGTTTCTTCAATTGGAATAGTTCGTTTCTTTTTTCCGATATCCGCAATAATTTTTTTCTGAAATTCTTGAATTTTTTCTATTTCTTCTTTTGAGCGCAGAAGACCTTTGAGCACCGTTTCTTCATCGGCTTCTTTAGCGCCAATTTCTATCATATTGATAAGACCGTCTTTTCCGCAGGCGAGAATGTCAGTTTCAAAATCATTCTCATCACGAAATACGTATGTTGGGTTAATTTCAAATTCCTCTTTGTTTTTTCTCTTTCCTACTCGTATTGCGCTCACTGGTCCATTCCAAGGAATATCAGAGGTGCCAAGTGCGAGTGAGGCAGCGATTACTCCCAATACATCAGGATCATGTTCACCAAATGAGAGGACTGTAATAACCACTTGTACTTCATGTCGAAGTTTCTGCTCGAATAGCGGACGTATTGTTCGGTCAACAATACGTCCGCTTAAAATCGCTTCATCAGACGGTTTACCTTCTCGTCGAAGAAATTTACTTCCAAGAATAAGACCTGTTGCATAAAAACGCTCTTCGTAATCAACAGTTAAAGGGAAATATCCCATTTCTGGTTTCGGGTTCTTCCCCATTACAGCTGTTCCAAGTACTGCTGTATTTCCATAACGAACAATAACTGAACCATTTGCTTGATCTGCAAGGTCGCTGAATTCTGCAACCAGTGTTTCATTGGCAATATCGAGAGAATATTCCTTTTTTTTCATGTGAACGTATGGTGACTTTCAGATTCCAGACTTGAAAGAATATTTCAAATCTATTTATCTAAAAGTCACATCTTAGCTTCTAATATTTTTCAGTCTAGCAGAACAGTCTCCTTATATCAAAAGCCCGCCAAAAGGCGGGCCGAGTTTCAATTATCGATAATCCGAACCAGGCATTAAGTATTTTTTTGAATTGAGGTCAAGGTCAATGAAGTCGTCTGCTGCATCAATCAGACGCGCGGACGAAGATTTTCCAAAAGCAATGACTTCCACTTGGCAGCCTCGGTTATATTTCAAATATTCGACAAGCGGCACAAAATCCCCGTCACCGGAAAGGAGGATGACCGCGTCAAGTTTTGGCGATAAGTTAATTGCATCAACAGCAATACCTACGTCCCAGTCCCCTTTCTTAGCTCCACCATAAAAAATTTGAAGGTCTTTATTTTTTGTTTCTATGCCAGCCTTTTCAAGCGCATCGATAAAACCCTGCTCTTCTCCTGATTCCGTACGAATAACATACGCAATTGCTCTAATAAGAGTTCTACCAGCAAGACCATCTTTAACTACTTGTCCAAAATTAACTCTTTTTTTATAGAGATTTTTAGCACTATGATAAAGATTTTGTGTATCAATAAAAATTCCTACTCTTTGTCCTGTATGTTTGATAACTGTCATAATTCTTAATTGTATTCTTTTCTCTCCAAAACGTGAATCCCGCTATAAGCGGGATTGCACTACTTTTTAATATCGAGTTTTTTTGTTAAAGAGTTAAAACGTTTGCTGTTGTTTTTTTGAAGATACTTCATGTGTGTCTGACGGGTAGCAACCATTTTAAGTAAACCTCTTCGAGAATGCTTATCCTTCCTATTTTTTTTAAGATGTTCAGTCAATTCCTCAATGCGTTTAGTAATCAAGGCCACCTGAACCTCTGCTGATCCAGTATCTGTGTCATGGATTTTAACCACGTCCATGATTCTCTTTTTCTTTGTTTTCGTAAGCATTATCGCCGTATCATAGCACGAAAGCCTTATTTCTGCAAGACTGTTCTGCTTCTTCCATTATTGAGCTTAATGTCGCACAATATACTCATGACCTTATCTCAATTAAAACGGGAATTTCTCGAGTATTTGGAAATTGAAAAAGGGAGAAGTCTAAAAACAGTTGAAACATACGATCGTTATCTCATTACCTTCCTTTTATTTATCGGGAGCGAAAATCCAAAGGATATTAATGACGACATTGTTCGTGAATATCGTCTTTCTCTTAATCGAAGGAAAATAAGGAGTGGTGGTCCTTATGACACTCTAAAAAAAAGAACTCAAAATTACTATTTGATTGCTCTTCGTTCATTTCTTAAGTATTTGATGCGTCGAAATGTGTCTTCTCTCTCTCCTGAAAGAATTGAACTTGCTAAAGTAGGAGAACGGTCCCTCGATTTGATTTCTGCTGATGAACTTAAACGCCTTATTAAGGCACCAGATGGCAAAGAGCTTAAAGATTTGCGTGATAGAGCAGTTCTGGAACTTCTTTTTTCAACAGGTCTTCGTGTTTCAGAGCTGTGTTCCCTTTCGCGAGACATTGATTTAAAAAAAGACGAATTTCCAATTCGTGGCAAGGGAGATAAGGTACGAGTTGTGTTTCTTTCATCTCGAGCCAAAGAAACGGTTAAAGCCTATCTAGATAAAAGAGACGACATGGATGATGCTCTTTTTGTTCAGTTAAGTAAAAATACGAGCGTCACATCCTCACGTCTAACCTCTCGTTCTATAGAACGTATTGTGAAACACTATGCTATTAAGGCAGGTATCACCAAAAAAGTGACTCCTCATGTAGTTCGGCACAGTTTCGCAACAGATTTACTCCAAAATGGGGCTGATCTACGCTCTGTTCAAGCCCTTCTTGGGCATGCTCATATAGGAACTACCCAGATTTATACTCATGTTACCGACAAACATCTTAAAGATATACACAAAAAGTATCACGGGAAGAATTTAGGGTAGAGTTATACACTCTTGCTATAATGCTTTTATGCTGAAAAACAAAACTATAGAAATTATTTCATGGAACGTAAATGGCTTACGAGCCCTACATAAAAAGGGGAATTGGGATTGGTTTATAGAAAAAAGTCCGGATATTTTTTGTATGCAAGAGACCAAGGCTGAACCAATTCAACTTCCCGCTGAAGTAAAGGACCCGAAAGGATTCTTATCTTATTTTGGTTTCTCTAAGGAAAGAAAGGGGTATAGTGGTGTAGCAATATATACTAAATTTAAACCAAATAAGGTTGAATATGGTCTCAATATCCCGGAGCTTGATCGAGAAGGGAGGCTTATCACAGCCTTTTTTGATGACTTTGTTATTGCAAATGTCTATTTTCCTAATGGCGGCGGCGGTCTTCACAGAATAGAATATAAACTCAAGTTCTATGAAGAATTTCTTAAATATATTGATGCACTAAGAAAAAAGGGCCATAAAATAATTTTTTGCGGTGATATAAATACCGCCCATAATGCGATTGATCTTGCGCGTCCAAAAGAAAACGAAAAAAATACAGGATTTTTGCCTGAAGAAAGGGCATGGATAGATAAAGTAATTAAACATGATTACATTGATATTTTTCGTACACTTAACCCCAATAAAGCCGATGTATATACTTACTGGGATATGAAAACATTTGCTCGCGAGCGTAATGTTGGGTGGAGAATCGACTACTTTTTTATTAGTCCAGAACTTGTAAAAAACGTTATTTCAAGCGATATATTGTCTAATGTTTTCGGCTCTGATCACTGCCCAATTTCACTCACTCTTAAGTTTTAATTTATTAAAGACATTCTTAAGGACAAGTTATCCACAGTAGCTGTATTTACATGTCCTTTACAGTTGTTATACTTTTATTTGGACGTCAGATTGTTTTCTGAACAAGAAATAGAATCTGATTTCGTTCATTGAAGTGTGTGCCGGCATTCGAAAGACTGCTTTGTCGTGAAGTTGCTTCCAAGTACATATATACCCGCAAAAATTTTATTTTTACTCTCCTAAGGTATTAATGTTTAGGTAATTATCCGGCTCGGCAAACCTTTCAACCGCTTCACTTATTCACTTAAGTGAGGCGGTTATTTTTTGTTTGATTTTTTCCTTATCTTCCCGTTTGAGTGAAAATTTGCTTTTCAAAAATCTTGCGGAGCCTGACGAAGGCGACCTGCCCGACTTGCTTCGCAACTCGAAGCGGGCGGGGCAGAGAATCAGCCTGAGGCTGATATCGTGTTTTTGAAAAGCAAATTTGAGCGGTTTTTTATTTGACCCAATATTTACCCCTTATTTCCTGAATCTTTTTTTCTTGTTCCCCTTCCTTTTTAACTTTTCCCTGTTCCCCTATTTTTTTAAGTTCTTCATCAGATAAAATGGCTAATTTATTGGCTTTATTTTCAAGAATATCCTCTTTGTTCAAGGATGGGTCTTCAATTACTTCTTCTAAAAGTGCATGCAAAATAAAGCCTATTTTTGGTCCAGGAAGCAATTTCAATTTTTCGATAAGAATATTTCCATTAATTTTTAACATTCCTACAGAAATAGGGTCTGCCATAACCTCTTCGATCATTGCCTTGTACTTTCTTAATCGGTAAGGGTTTTCTTTTGGTCTTCCCGTACCGATTCTGTCACACATTCTTAAATTCATTAGGTCCCATACATTTTCCTTACCTACACGCGCTACAAGACGTCGCACAGCGGAGAGAGTTATCTGGTCGGTATCAGAGAAGAACATGTGCCAACGAACCAATTTCGAGACATTTTCGATTATATCTTTAGAAAATCGGAGCTCTTTAAGCATTTTTTCAGTCAAACGAGAGCCCACAACGTCATGACCATAAAAAGTCCAATCTTTTTTCTCTTCGGACCACTCTCTTACATGTGGTTTAGCAATGTCATGGAAGAGCGCACTTAAGCGCATTGTTAATCCCCATTTTTTATCTACTGAGTGCTGCAGTGTCTTTAAATTGTGAGTCCAAACATCATATGAATGGGCTTGATTTTGCTCTATACCGATACCTTTTTCTAATTCAGGTACAACATACTTTAAAATACCTAATTCATGGCTAAGAATAAGGGCATTAACAGGATTATCAGACATAATAATCCTAATGAATTCGTCCCGTATTCTTTCTTTCGATATTTTCTCAAGTAAAGGAGCTGTCTTTTTTAATGCACTTTCAGTTTCAATGTTTATCGTGAAATCAAGTTCCGCGTGAAGCCTTATGGCCCTTAAAATTCTTAACCCGTCTTCATTGAAACGTTTCTCCGCTTCCCCGACAGTCCTAATAATCTTATTTTTTAGGTCTTCTTCCCCGCCATGCAAGTCAACAACTGAAGATTTTGAAGGACTGTAGGCTATTGCATTAATTGTAAAATCCCTTCTTTCAAGGTCATTTTCAATTTTATCGCTAAAAGTGACATAATCCGGCCTCCTATTGTCCGAATATATAGCTTCAAGGCGGTATGGAGTGACTTCTACGACTGCAAAGGTTTTGTCTTTTGTGTCCTTGTTCACTATTCCGACTGTTCCATAGTTATTTTCATAGAAGGTTTCTTCAAAAAGGGCCATTATTTCTTCCGGTTTTGCATTAGTCGTGATATCCCAGTCTTTCGGTGTTTTTTTTAAAAAGAGGTCTCTTACGCATCCACCCACTATATAAGCTTCAAAACCAGCTTTTTTAAGCCCTTCGGTTATTCGTGAAACTTCTTCCGGTATAGTGAATTTAACCTTATTTGCAGTCTTTTTCATTGTTTTATTTTATTTCGACAAGCGAGGAGCGAGTGCTAATATGTCTTCATATTAACACAACGTCCGAGTCGAAGTCGAAACAAAGGTTATTTTGATTCTTAGAATCTAAATGACCTTTATTACATATTCCGTTTTTTGACTAACCGCGCTATGATGTATATTCACGCTCCTGTGGTGAAATGGATATCACAGCGGTCTTCGGAACCGCTATTGCGGGTTCGAATCCTGCCGGGAGCACAAGGTAGAAAAAGCAAACAGTTTTGCTTTTTTGCGCACTTGTGCTGGCCGGAGCGGTGTTTTGTCAGTAGACAAAACCGCGAGGCGGGGTCGAGGGAATTCAATTGCGACGGCAATTGAATTATCCGTGACCGCCACAAAAAAAGAAATCACCCGCGACGGCAGTCGAGAATCCTGCCGGGAGCACAAAGTAGAGGTAAGGTTTGTAAAACAAGCCAATGTCAGTTACAATATCTAAACTTTTGCGAGTATAGTTTAATGGTAGAACATTTGGTTGCCAATCAGATGGTGGGGGTTCGATTCCCCCTACTCGCACAAAAATTCTTATTTTTGGGCGGGTAGAGGAGGCAAACAAATTTGCCTACGTGGAGAATCGAAAGCCGGAGCGTGACGGCGCGAGGCGGGTCATTCTGACTCTGAGAGTCATCAGATCTTCTGATTCAGAGAATCATCAGATTCGATGAACTCGAACGAGGTCGCAGGCTTTTTCAACGGAAAAAGACCTGTGACCGATTCCCCCTACTCGCACCATTTCTAACCTCATGGGAGTAGGTTTTGCAATGCAAGGTAGGCATTTTTTCACCTCCCCTAAATACGCTGTCTTATTGAATCGATGTCTTTTAAAGTTACAAACTTTCCCTGATTTATAAAGGAAATATGAACAGAAAAATTAAAAAAATGTGGATAACTCTGTTGATAGTGTGTATAAAAGACAAAGACTTAATGTCTTTGACTTAAATATTCAAGGGCTAATCAGAGCTGTCATATAAGAAAAAAGTCATTTTGAGGCCTTTTCAAATACTTTAAATGTTTCACGTGAAATGTAGGCAATGTTATTCATGAAACAGGAACCTGAACATGTAAAAATAGGTTTTCTTGGAGAGGATATCGCTTGTCGTTTTCTTCAAGGAAAAGGGTATTTTGTTTCTGAAAGGAATTATCGTAAAAAACAGGGAGAAATAGACATTATCGCCAAGAAAGGCTCAAATATCCATTTTTTTGAAGTTAAAACTGTTTCATGTGAAATCAGGGAAGATAATGTTAATCATGAAACAAACGAAGGGTATCGACCCGAAGACAACATGCATTCTTTTAAACTCAAAAGACTTTCCAATACAATTTCCATTTTTCTTCTTGAACGCAATTTAGAAGATATAAATTGGACATTTAATGTGGTTACCGTTCTTCTTGATAGAAAAAATAAAAAGGCAAAAGTCTCTTTACTTGAAGATTTGACACTCTAAAATTCATATTTTTTGTAGAACTGACATGTATCGCTTCCAGTAATTCTTTTCGCATGTTACACTTCTTCGGTACGGAATAGGCTGTAACAGGTAGTATTTTTGTTAAATTATTCTCATATCGGGGCATGGTGTAACGGCTAACATATTCGCTTTGGGAGCGAACGATTCTGGGTTCGAATCCCAGTGCCCCGACAATTTTTAAAAGACACCTTATTTAGTAGGGGAGTGTTCTATTCAATCTAATGTATTTAAATAATAGCAATTTTTCGTTTTTGCTAATTTTTATTTTTTATCTCGTTTACTAAAATTTCTGAAAGTGGTTGTTTATATATAAGTTCAAAATTAATTATTTTTTCTAACATATCACCAGAAAAGAATAGAGGGATATTTTGTGAAATTTCAGAGAATAGGCTTCTGTCAATGTGATTAGTGGTAATTGTTCGCAGGTCTCTTTCTCCTGTTTCCAATTCCTGTGTTGCCGTGGTGACAATACCTGCTATTTTGGTGTCCTTATTCACTACAGCCCCTCCTGACGACCCTTTCTGCGCAAGAAGACTCCCACTGATAGAGAACAAATCGATGGAATTTTCGTTGAACGTAAAGACTTCGGTAACAGTACCTATACTCGAGAGGACGAAAAGATTATTTTGAACACTGATTCCTCCCAAGAAACCTGCTGGATAGCCAGCAACAAGGACTGAATCACCCTTTTGAGTGTCTTCTTCTATTTCTATTTCAAGATAAGGAAATACAGAAGGTAGTGGGCTATTGTCGATAGTTT
>JBBUCK010000008.1:0-11642 GCA_038057845.1 Patescibacteria group bacterium | reverse complement strand
CGTATTAACGATGACGAAACCTTTCTTATTTTTGTGTATTTCTTTACTCATCCCGTTAGAGACAGGTCGCGGTCGCACTGCTATCTGCAAAGTTACCTCTATTAATTTTTTTAAACCCTTTAACATAATTTTATACTATTACACCGTGACCGCGGCCTCTAACGGGACTCATAAGTTGTCTTTAATATTTCGAAACGATACTTGCGTCATGAATGTTTTCGGACCAGGGGCTCGATTAATGTCCGCATCAATAATAACGGTCACTTTGAGAAGACGTACAGTGGAAACAGAAACCGGCTGGGTAAGCGCTACCGTTGTTCCGTCATAATTTGTATCATAATAATCAAATATATTCTGCCCTCCGTTGCGAACGTCGCGCATAAGAGTTGAAAAAGTTTCCGAAGCAAGATTATATTGTAAAGGATTTCCTGATGGTTTTATAACCCCTTTTCGTAAATCAGTACCGGAAAGAAAATAGCGTATTCGTTCTTGCAGTCCGTCATTGTCAATGTCGCTATAGAAAGTAAAACTCTGATTCCCCGCTTCAAAGATAGGATACGCGCCGATACTCGAAGGTGCAGTGGCTCTCGCCTCTCTAGTCATTGTTCTTAAAATCGCCCGCGCATCTTGAGTTCCACTAAGGCCTTTTTCAATAAATCCGGCGAAGTAAAGGATATCGCGCTGAAAAGAACCCATGGCAACAATAAGAAGCGAGGTTATGCCCACCACAATGATAAGTTCAGCAATTGACATGCCTCTTTGATTTGTTTTTCCTTCTTTTTTCATGATTAAGGACTTAATATCACTTCCTGTTGTTGCCACGAACCAGGCACAGTGAGGTTGTTCACGACAGAATTTTGGTAACCGGATTTAGAAACGGTGAGTGTGTATGTGTCGGGAGAAAGATCTGTAAAAATCACCTGGCCGGGAGGAGTGCACTGTGAGGTAAACGTAAATGAAACATCCGAAATATTAGGAGTGAATGTTGAACTTGCTGTTTGTAACAATATTTTATAACGCAGATATTGGTCATTATTGTGTACGGGGTTTATATTAGAATTGGAAGTGGTGTAATAACTTGAAACAGTGCCGTCTGGGCCCAAAAAATTCCATGCTGCCGGCGCCTGGTTGTTTCCTGTGGCAATTTGGAACCGTACACTGTTTTGACCGGCGTCGACAGGCTGGTCTTGGGGTTGCCACACGATGTTATAAAAATTACTCGGGGAACCAGTGTTAAACGTGGAAGACTCAAGCCAACCATTGGAAGTATAGGATCCGAATATGTTCTTCAGGGAAATGCTCCCTAGAGGATTGCCGTTCTCAATATTTCCGTCAGAATCAAAATATCGATTTGTATCCGTAAAATACGCCTGCCCTCCTCCTCCGCTCCAGTCACTTTGCGTAAGAAAGCCGCGACCAGTGATAAGTGTCTCGGAATATGACCCTCCATTAGTAAGATTGACCGAAGCTCCTGAAAGCGGGAGTGAAGTCGCTTGATCTTTAACTGTCACCATAAGACTTCGCGGAATCTTGGGCGCAACAACAAGTTGAAGATTTTGAACCGCGTTTGGATTTATCGTAAACGGACTAAGGAGGCTAGAACCGATAAGGTCATGCGCTATGTCTTGAGGAGTAAGCATATAAGTATCCCACTCCACTTCCCCTATTATTTTCGCGCCAAGATTGTCGGTTTGATGATTTACCGTGTATTTGTAGACATCGGGAATTGTACCAATAAGTTTGGTTCCCTTGAGATTAAATAGCACATCCGCAACCTGTGTGCACGTATCTCGTACAGTTGAAACATTTATTGTACCTACACGATCAATCTGAAAGCTTATCTGGGTTACCTGTTGCAAAACAACAGTAGCGTGAGGAGTTACAGGAATAGACCCTTGAAGATCAGCCGATGAGTATGTTGTTCCAGTAGAATAACCCGATTTTGAAACTGTAATTTTATAGCGATTAACGCCAGGGAGAATATCAACAATTTGAAGCATCCCGTTTTGATTCGTAATGTCATTGATATCAACCGTGGGAGTCCCGAAAACACTTTGGATACGAACAGATGCGCCTGAGACAGGTATGCCGTTTGCATCGAATACTTGCACAAAGAGGGCGCCGTTTGTTGAAGCAGTCTCAAGATTTTTCGGGGCAACACGAGTTGTGAATGTAAGAGGCGCAAAGCTGTAACACGCCGCGCAACTAATATAGAGTTCCACCAATTTATTGTCCGCTGGAGATAAATCGTTTGGAGTTCCCCCGATTGTCCCGTCAAACGGCAAATCAACATTTCTAATAGTTGATGTCACAACAAAAGTGTAGGCGCCGCGCACAAGAGTTTGTTGGTAAGGTATTTTACCTCCCGGAACACCATTGATAATACCGACATCGTTGTAGGGGAGATTTCTGATAATTTCAAATTGCTCATTCCCAAGATTCGCCGCCATCATCTTTGCCGTGGAAAGTTTTACCACATTGAGTATTGATAAATAGCTCTGATATATGCTTACAGAAATAACAACAAAAAGCGCCATGCCGATAAGCGTTTCTATAAGGGTGAATCCCTCGCTAGATTTTTTTAAAAAAAAATGGTGAGGGGTAAAGCCATTACTATGCTTTTTCATCCCGTTAGAGGCAGGTCGCGGTCAGCCCACGACTTGCATATTTATTTTTGTTTATAATCATACGGCTGTAATTCATATTGTTTTAAGCTCTTATTTAAACCGTGACCGCGGCCTCTAACGGGATTCATCCTGTAATTATTGGATAACGTCAACGAGAGAGTAGGTCGGTCCAATCATGGCGTAGACAAAGAATCCGACAGCAATACCAATGACAATCATAAGAACGGGTTCAACAATCGTCGACATGTCTTTTGTCTTTTGATCGACCTCATCTTCATAAAATTGAGCAACATTCATAAGCATTTCAGAAAGTTTTCCAGTTTCTTCACCAACACTTGCCATTTCTGAGACAAAAAGCGGATAGAGATCAAGACGTTTTGAAAGTATTGTTGAAATATTTTCTCCTTTTTCCACCTGCATTTCAATTTTTTTTAATAAATCCTTATAAAAAGAATTCTGGACTACTTCGGAAGTTATACGGATGGCAATAATAAGGTCAACGCCAGCAATAAGAAGTGACGAAAGAGTTCGAGTTGTTCGTGCAGAATTAATTTCTTTTGTGAGTGTGGAAATAAGAGGTAATCGAAGAACAAAAAGGTCCATAAGACGTTTGCCCTGTTTAGTGCGTTTGAAAACAAGAAAACCTCCCACAGCACACATCAAGAGAAAGATAACAAGAAGTAAATTGTTGGTTAAAAAATCACTTGCGTTAACGAGCAATTGAGTGGCAAATGGCAATTCAACGCCGAGCTCTTTAAATGTAGAACTTAGTGTCGGGACAACAAGCACAAGCATGAGAATAGCAATTCCAAACATAAGGACCAAAATAATCGCTGGATAGATAAGTGCTCCTTGAATACGTTTTTGCAACGTATAAATTTTTTCCATCTGATTACCGATGGTTTTTAGTGATTGAGAAAGATTGCCGCCCTCTTCCCCCGCACGGGTCATTGACACGAATAAAGAAGAAAACACCGAAGGAAATTTTTGCATTCCTTGACTCATTGTTTCTCCCTTATCAATTGAAGCAATAAGTTCAGTAAGAACAGCTTTGAGTTTTTTATTTTTTGTCTGCCTCTCCATCACCGAAAGGGCGCGCGAAACTGAAAGACCGGCATCAATCATTGAACCTAAATTGCGAGCAAATATAATTTTTTCTTGAGTTTTAACTTTTCCGGAAAATAAATCGGTTAGTTGATGAAAATTAAAAGATGAAGAACCAACTGTATCATGAATATACACAGGAGTGTCGCCGTTATTTTTTATTTTCTGGTACGCAGCAGCGCGGTTAACTGATTCCATCGTACCTTCATACGACTGGCCCTCTTTATTGATTGCTTTGAAATTGAAAACTGGCATACATTATTATTCCGAGGAAATAACACGGAGTACTTCCTCAATAGTTGTTAATCCTTGAGCGGCTTTAAAAATACCATCTTCAGCCATAGTCATCATACCTTCATTTTTTGCTTGCACTTCAATCGCCTGTGTAGTCGCCCCTTTTATAATAAGGTCTCTAATTGAAGGAGAAAGTTTAAGAACTTCATAAATACCAATACGACCACTGTATCCGTCAGGAGCCTCGGATGACTTTACAGGCCGGAAAAATGGAATTTTTGACCAATCTTTTTTTTCTTCAACTATCTTCTCTGTCTTTAAGAAACCGAGCACTCGATCAAGGTCAATTGATTTTTTAAGAGACTCCACTTCGCTTTTGCTAAGAAAATATTTTTCTCCTGTACCCACAAGCTTTCTAATAAGTCTTTGCCCAATCACAATATCGAGAGTAGAAACAAGAAGAAATGGTTCAACCTTCATATCGAGAAGCCGTGGAATAGCACCAGCAGCAGAATTAGTGTGCAGTGTTGAAAGCACAAGGTGTCCGGTCAATGAGGCGTTAATGGCAAGAGATGCTGTCTCACCGTCTCTAATTTCACCAACCATAATAATGTCGGGGTCTTGTCGAACAAGAGTACGTAAACCATTTACAAACGTAAAGCCTATTTCAGGTTTAACCTGTGTTTGATTGACTCGCTTCATTTGATATTCAATCGGGTCTTCAATAGTCGAAATATTAACGTTAGGAGTATTCAAAATATCAAGGGCAGTATAGAGTGTTGTCGTTTTTCCTGACCCCGTTGGGCCAGTTGTGAGAATCATGCCGGTTGTAAGATTGCTTGCGTGGTGAATACGTTCGAGGCCTTCACCATGAAAACCAAGTGCTTCGAGGCTAAAGCCAGAAACATTTTCTCGAAGAACGCGCATCACGGTCTTTTCCCCAAAGTATGTTGGAAGTGTTGAAACACGAAACGAAACCCTTTCCCCGTTAAGTTCCGTCTTGAATCTTCCATCTTGGGGAAGGCGTTTTTCATCAAGTTTAAGATTGGAAAGCACTTTGATACGGGCAATGATACTTGGGGCAACATTTTTAGGTAACATCATGGCATCATGGAGCAGACCATCAATACGATAACGGACAAGCAGTTGCTCCTCCAGAGGTTCAATGTGAATGTCGGAAGCATTTTGAATAATTGCGTGCTTAAGAAGAGTATCAACGATACGAATAATTGGAATGTCTTCAGCAAGTTTTTTTAAATCACTTTCCGAACTTTCACCATCTGCACTATCTGCAAACATTTTAAGAGAGGTCGCCTCTTTTTGAATAATATCCCCAAATTCTGCTTTAAGGCTTTTTTGGTACTGGAGAAGAGCGCTTTTCATTGACTCTTGGTCCGTAAGACGCGGAAGAATCTTTAAACCTGTTTTCTTTTTAATGAAATCAATAGCAGAGAGGTCTTCAGTATCAAGCATGGCAACCTCAAGAGTCTTTTCACTATTACGAAAAGCAATGATGTTGTGATTTCGAGCAATGGGTTCAGGAATAAGGGAAAGAATTTCAAAATCTATTTTTTCTCCCTTCAGATCAACAAATGGAATGCCGAGAATATGAGCTTGAATTTTCCTAAGATCATCATCTGTAATTTTACCTTCATTGACTAGGATTTTGCCGATACTCTCTTTCTCACCAAGAGCCTTCTTCTCGGCAGCTTCGAAATCGGCTCTAGAGATAAGGTCAGAGTCAAGAATAAATTCCTTTAGTTGAGTTTCTTCAATATTCATAGAACAATATGTATGAAAATTATAACACAGCCTCGTCGCAACGGTGTGTGTTGAAAGAAATTGTAGAAGTGATGTGATAAAGGGTATTGACCCCAGAGCTTGCCCCTAATTCAATTTGAGCTCGAGAACTCGCCCAAACTCGCGGCAAGCCGCGAGGTATTTATACCCTTTATTGCGTCTTTACTCGAACGTCGTGAACATGAAGACATGTTCACGCGCTTCTCGCTAGCCGCAATAAAAAAAGTTAATACAAGCGCAAACCCGAAGGATTGACAATGGAGACGGATTGTGTATAATGAATCCATTATGACTGTTGAGTTCGCCACAAGGCGAGCTCGTTTTTTTAAATAACGCTATGACATTTGATCTCAAAGTAATTCACTCGGTCCTCCACCAACTTGAAGAAGAGCGTGGAATACCAAAAGAAAAAATAATCGAAGCCATTGAAATGGCTCTCGCAACCGCATATAGAAAAGAATATGGCAAAAGAGGCCAGATTATTCGAGCTACATTTGATGTGAATAATGGAGAAACACAATTTTTCCAAATTAAAATAGTTGTGGATGAATCTCAAGTCATCATGACTGAAGAAGAAAAGGAACATATGGTTCCCCAAGAAGGAGAAGTGGTAGAAAAAGAAGTGTTTAATTCTGAAAAACATATTCTTATTGCTGATGCCCAAAAAATTAAAAAAGGGGTGGCACTTGGTGAAGAAATGATATTCCCTCTTGAATCAAAAGGAGATTACGGCCGTATTGCATCTCAAACAGCTAAACAAATCATTATTCAAAAAATCAGAGAAGCTGAAAAAGCTTCTGTCTTGGGTGAATATGGGCAACGAGAAGGTGAGATTGTAAGTGGAATTGTTCAACGCGTTGAACGAGGTAATATTTTCGTTGATATGGGACGAGCAACAGGTTTTCTTCCTTATGAGGAACATATTAGAGGGGAACATTATCGACCTGGAGAGAGAATCCGCGCATATCTGTATAAGGTTGAAGAGACACCAAAAGGAGTGTTCCTAAGACTTTCCCGTTCTCATCCAAAATTTCTTGAGAAACTTTTTGAAATTGAAACTCCAGAAATTGGAGCAGGTGTTGTTGAAATCAAAGCAATTGCACGAGAGGCAGGTTCACGCACAAAAGTCGCCGTCTTTTCTAACGATGACCATGTAGACCCTGTTGGTTCAATGGTGGGACAACGTGGAGTCCGTGTATCTACTGTTATGAGTGAATTAAGTGGAGAAAAGATAGATATTATTGAATGGTCAAGTGACCCAAAACAATTTATAGAAGATTCTTTGTCACCAGCAAAAGTTATTGGTGTTGAGATTATTGATGAAAATGAAAGAAAAGCACGAGTTGAAGTAGCCGAAGACCAACAGTCTCTTGCCATCGGTAAAGGTGGACAAAATGTTCGACTCGCAGCAAAATTAACAGGGTGGAAGATTGATATTCAATCTCCTCAAGGAGAAGCTATTGCTCAAACAGATGGTGAACATGTTGAAGTAGCGAACTTAGATATTACAGAAGAATTAAAATAGAGGTGAAAGTTTGGAGCTGTGTATTTCATAATTATGGCTTAAACGGGACCCTCAAAAACATATATGAATTTGTGGCACGATGTTAATCCAGGAGAAAAAGAAGCAATTAATGTCATTGTTGAAATCAACAAGGGCTCCAAAAATAAATACGAAATTGATAAGAAAACGGGAATGATTGCCCTTGACCGCGTCGCCCACACGGCACAGGATTTTCCTTTCGATTACGGCTTTATCCCGCAAACACTTTGGCACGACAATGACCCGATTGACGTTATTTTACTTACCACCTATCCCCTTATTCCGGGAATCCTTGTTAAAGCGCGTCCTGTCGCTTTGATGAATATGACTGATGGTGGAGAAGGTGACGATAAGGTTATCGCGGTTCCCGTGGAAGACCCGCGATGGGAAGAAGTGCAAGACCTTTCCGATATAAACAAGCACACAATCAAAGAAATAGAACATTTCTACAGCACTTATAAAAAACTTCAAAATAAAGAGGTTTTAGTCACCGGGTTTAAGGGAAAAAATGAAGCAATAAAAGCATTTGAGGAAGGATTGCGCCTTTATCAAGAGGAATTTGGGAAAAAATAGTAAAGTCTAGTGCTTGGGGTTTGACAGGAAAAGCTCTCAACATTGTTTGTTGAGGGCTTTTTCATTATAATTCAGAGAAGAGTTTTTGCCTTAAAGGCGAAACTACTATTTTATGATTATCAGTATTAATCCATTTATGTATCCCATGAATACAAGAAAAAAGATATTTCTTTTCGCTCTTGCGGGTTTCCTTGCGCTTCAAGCGGAAGGAGCGTACGCGGAAGAGACAACTGGAACATCGGCAACAGCTGGAGCGACTTCTTCTCTCCAAATGAAAAAACAAGAAGAAGCGAGGCGTCTTCTTGAAAGAAAAAATACCGTACAAAACAATCTTCAAGAAAAAAAAGCCGACATAAAAAGTAACATCCAGGAAAAACGAGCTTCAAGCACCGAAATACGAACAAAGATAAAAGCAAATGTTGAAGAAAGACGTGCCTCAAGTACCGAAAAGCGCGCTGAACTCCAAGGAAGAAGACAAGAAAATGTTGAGAAAATAAAAACACAAGTTAGAGAAAGAATGCAAAAGTTCATTGGAGTAATTATTGAACGTCTTGAAGCGGCAGTTCTACGAATGGAAAAACTTATCGAAAGATTGTCTTCCCGTATCGTCAAGCTTAAAGAAAAGGGTGTAGACACTCTAAAAGCGGAAGAATATCTTACAGCAGCAAAAACTGACGTAGAGCAAGCACGAACAATTATTGAAGGAATCCCCGTCGCGCTTGAAGATGCCTTGTTGTCAGAAGAATTACGCGGGTCATTTGAAGGGATAAGAGGGCTTATTCAGAACGTAAAGGAAGAAGTCCGAAGCGCGCATGAAAATATCAAAAACGCGGTCAAAACTCTTAAAGACGAATTACGCTTAAGGTCGAATACGGAAGCAACATCTACTCCAACTAATTAAAACATATGGATAACAACGAAAACATAGTACAAAATAGTCCGATTCCGCCACAAGAACAACCAATTCAAGAACCCCGTACCCCTTCTTCAATGGGAGCTCTTATTGGCATTATCATTGTTATTGCGATTATTATTCTCGGTGGGATGTATTTCTGGGGGCAAAGAGTAGACCAAAAAGAAAATATAATAGAAAAAGACACAGCCACACAATCACTCCAAAATCAGGGAACGTCAGATGATTTGGCAGCGATTGAAACAGACGTTAACTCGACTCAATTAGACAACCTTGACAGTGAATTGGGTAGCATTGATACAGAACTAGAGACAGCGGGATTTTAATCTCCGATTTCACCAAAAAAACCTTCGCATTAGGCGAAGGTTTTTTGTTTATATACTTGCGGAGTCCTTAAAGAGCATATACACTGGTCGTTATCTATGTCAGAAATAAAAAAATACCATCAAAATATAAAGGTAACTAGGCTGCCGAATGCGGAGATAGAGATTGAAGGGGAAATCGCAGCGGAGCGAATGGATGTACTTAGAAATAAGGCACTTCAGAAGTTTGCCCACGAAATTGAAATTCCTGGATTCCGCAAAGGACATACCCCGCTTGAAATAGTTACCCAGAAAGTTGGTGAGATAGCATTACTTGAGGAAGCTGCAGAGATAGCGCTTGGAGAAGAATACCCTATTATTCTTTTAAACGAGAAAATTCATGCTATCGGCACTCCCAAAATAAGCATTACTAAAATTGCCAAAGGAAACCCTCTTGGATTCAAAATTCATACCTTTATTTCACCAACTATAAGTCTGACTGGTTACAAAGAGATTGCCAAGAAAGAAATATCTAAGAAAGACGATATTGAAGTAACAGAAAAAGAGATAGAACAAGTTATTGCAGAAATTCAAAAACAAAAAATACAAAAAGAGGGAGGGAAAGAAACGACTTCTCCCTCATCGAGTCTGAAGACCTCTCAGAGTCTGAACGACCTACCTGCCTTAACGGATGAATTTGTAAAAACACTTGGAAAATTTAATGATATTTCTGATTTTAAAAATAAAATTAAAGAAAATTTAGAATTTGAAAAAAAAGTAAGAGCTAGAGAAAAAAAACGAGCAAGTATTATAGATGAATTAGTTAAAATTGCCTCTATTGCATTGCCATCAATTCTTGTTGAAAGTGAGTTAATAAAAATGGTTGTGCAATTTACAGACGAGGTTGAAGCGGCAGGAATGAAATACGCTGATTATCTAAAACAAATTAATAAAAGTGAGGAAGACGTGCGAAAAGAGTGGCGGCCGACAGCTGAAAAAAGGGCTAAAACACAGGTTATTCTCGATGAAATTGCGTTGAAAGAAAAAATAGAACCTGAAAAAGACCAGGTTGAAAAGGAGGTGGAACACCTCATCACTACCTACCCCGGAACAGACAAAGAACGAGTACGCATATATATTTCAACTGTTTTAAGAAATGCAAAAGTCTTTGAATTTCTTGAATCTCAAAAGTAAGTCGTGGTAGGAATTAAATAAGAAAAAGAGTAGCGGCGGCAATTGCCGCCGTTTCACTTTTAAGAGTAAAATTTCCAAAACTGGAAGAAGAAACGTTATGTATTTCGAAAAGTTTACGCTCTGATTCACTCCATCCTCCTTCAGGACCAATAAGAACACCTAATGTGTGCGGAAGAGAACTAATGTTTATCCTCTCTCCTTCCCGATCAAAAACAACATATGAAATAGGGTATGTTTTAAACACATCCTTAAGTGAAACAATATCGTAAAGATGAGGAATAAAAACACGTCCAGACTGCTCAACTGCTTCAGTAATAATTTTTTTTGCGCGGTCCATATTTAGATTTTTCTTTTCACTTCTTTCGGAAATAATGGGAATAAAGTGACTTACTCCAAGTTCAGTCCCCTTTTCAAGAACCCACTCAAATTTGTCTTTTTTAATAAGAGAACAAAAAAGATATATTTCCTTTTTTGGTACAACTATATTTTTTTCAAAGGAAATAATAGAGACAGTCGTTTTCTCTGCGCTTAAAAGAGTAATCTCGCAAAGAAATTCAAAACCGGAATCATCAAACAAAATTATATTGTCCCCAGGCTTGAAACGGAAAACATTCTTCCATTGATTGATGAGGTCTTTACGGACTATATGTATTTCTTTTTTATTATGTAGAGACTCTTCTACAAAAAAACGATGAAGCCGCATTTCATCTAGTCTACGTGAGAGAAGTATTTTTGAAAAGAAACACCCCTCTTATTTTACAGAAGGGTGTGAACTGAAGAGAGCGTATAAAACACCAATGAGTAAAGGATAATATATCACTATGTGGAACAGTAATGCCTTCCAAAAAGAACCGAACATGAATTCCAAATTATTCTGGTTCATGTAAATGTGTATCCCTTTCTGCATACGTTCAAACATAACACATCTCCTTATGGTTTATTATGGTTTATTTTTCAGGAACAGGCTTCCATACATAAATAACATTTATACAAACTCTTGTCAAAGCCTTTTGTCTTTGTTACACTGAAACGCATGTTAATACCAACTGTTATCGAAAAGTCACAATTTGGTGAACGAGCATATGATATTTACTCTCGCCTTCTTAGAGAAAGAATTATTTTTCTTGGGGGTGTTATTGATGATAATGTAGCTAATATTATTATCGCCCAACTTCTTTTCCTTGCATCAGAAGACCCTAAAAAGGATATTTTTCTCTATGTTAACTCTCCAGGAGGATCAGTGACTGCGACACTAGCAATTATTGATACCATGGACCACATTAAGCCAAACGTGGCTACTTTTTGTGTTGGTTTGGCAGCATCAGGCGCTGCTTGGATTCTTTCTGCGGGGA
>JBBUCK010000007.1:3779-6092 GCA_038057845.1 Patescibacteria group bacterium | reverse complement strand
GCCATTTCTTTTCTATGGCCTTGTGGTCATATTCAGGAATCATACAGAAAAGTATATCATCAAAAAGCGCCCTTCATAGGCGCTTTTCTTTATTTATCTTGGAACTGTCTTTTCAAATTGAGGATGGCGTTCTGGGTCTATCGTACGCGTAAAACACTGCTCGCCAGCATCATGTTTCCACTGATCATTAGATAAACCTACTGGTTCAGGGTAACGAGCATATATTTTTGCATTTTCTTCACTTGGTAAAGTGAATTTTGCACATAACTCAAAAGAAAGGTCTGAAATTTTCTTGTACACATAAGGCTCTTTCGTTTGTGGGTCAAGTGGAACGGTAAAATAAGAAAGTGAATCTTGAAGGTCATTAACAGTTAATGGCAATTTGCCTTTTTGTTGCCAGTAATTGATGGTTTCATATTGAACGCTCTGTAAACCTTGAACTCTTTGTTCATCAATCTTAAGAGCTCGTTGCTTCATCGGAGAACCCATAATCATAAAACTCATAGCAATAAAAAGAAAAACGAAGAGCGCTAAGGCGACAGCATACATTTTATTTTGTTTATCTTTGATTTTATCTTTTAGGTCAGAAAGGTAGTACCAAAACACGGCAACAAGCACAACAAATACAGAAAGGACCTTGAGAAGAAAACCTGTAGTAATAAGTTCACCGCTCACAAAGTGATACACAAGCACAACAAGGTCTATTGCAATGACTAGGCCAGAAATAAAAAGTGTGAGATAAACAAGCCATTTTCGTACACCAAGGTCACGTTTGTAAGGATTGGCATTGTATTGTTTACCTAAAAGCCATGAAAGGAAAATATAGGCCGGTGTAAAAATAATGAGCGCAGATACTGGAAAACTTAAATCTCTTGTAGACACTCCGTATCCAAGAGGTAAGTTAGGAAATACGTAGTCAATAAGATTGAATGTGAGATTGATAAAGCTAATGACCGATACATATAAAGCGACAATTACACCGAGATGGAGAAAGAAATCCCCTGCCGATGTACGGGGTTTTACAGATGTGTTTTGGGTAGTTTCCATGAAAAAAAATTATTTGATAAAGATACCTCTGATTATAGCCTATTTGTCAACAAAAAACCCGTAGCACGTATGCTACGGGTTGAATTCCCGAGAAAAGATTTTTTATTTATTAAATACTCCCACCAACAAATTTTGATTTTGAGCCTCTGTTTGATTTTTCTACAATTGACCCAATACTTGCAGAAAAAACGGCAAAGACAACAACCAAAACTAGAAAAACAACATTGACAATCATTTCTCTGTCCGTTGTAACAGGCAAAACAGCATAAAGCTCAATGCTGATCCAAGTACTCAAACATACCTGAAGAAAAAAGAACGCTAAATCATTCTTCCAATTCATTCTCCACCTCCCTTTCTAAATTTAGATTTGCACATCTATTTTTGTATGTCAAGTCAATTAGAAATTTTGAATTCTACCTACCCTTCAGCTGCTTCAGGATCTTCGAATTTAAAATCTAAAGCTTAGATTTTAAATTCTACAACATCACCGTCCTTAACAATATATTCTTTTCCTTCGGTACGAAGAAGACCTTTTTCTCGAGCGGAAGCGAGTGAGCCAGCGGAAAGCAACGTTTCCCAAAAAATAACATCCGCGCGGATAAATTTATCTTTAAAATCGGTATGAATAGCGGTACCGGCAACAGGCGCGGTAGAATTTCGTCTAATTGTCCAACCACGCGTCTCATCTTCACCTGTCGTAAAATAGGTAATTAGGTCAAGAAGTTCATATCCTTTTTTGATGAGCGCGTTTACACCATCATCCTTTCCACCAAGTTCTTTTCGAAAAGTTTCTTTTTCTTCACCTTCAAATTCTTTTAATTCATCTTCAACTTTTGCATCAACAATTACAAATTGAGCATGAGATTCTTCTAAAAATTTCATGAGTGTCTGCCAACGTGCATCCTCTGGAGTTTCATCGAGATTTTTTCCTCCGCCTTTTTTATTCAAGACATACATAATCGGCTTTGCCGTAAGTAAATGTAAACCTTTAAGAATTGGCTTGTTTTCTTCAGGAATTACGAGAGATGATGCAAGTTTACCTTCTTTTAAAAGCGGTTGAAGTTTATTTAGAATTTCACTTTCAATAAGTGCATTTTTATCTCCACGTTTAACATCTTTATCAATAGTGCCTTTTCGTTTTGTGACTGTTTGTAAATCAGCAATTGTAAGCTCGAGATTAATAGTTTCAATATCAAAAAGCGGGTCGATGCCGCCACTTACATGAATAACATTTGAATCTTCAAAGATACGCACAACTTGGGCAAT
>JBBUCK010000007.1:0-3679 GCA_038057845.1 Patescibacteria group bacterium | reverse complement strand
TACACTATCTCGACATTCTATTCAAATACGCAAGTGCGCCGTAAAAACCCCCTATCGAACCGAGTTCGGCCTTTTTGATAATAGGTACAAAGGAAAATTCTTCTAAAAGTTTTTTAAGGTAAAGAGTTGTGAGGTGGAGGTCAATCGCAGGATGGCCAACAATCATTGGTCCGCCGAGAACAATGACTTCAGGAGACCAATAGAGAACAGTATTATAGAGACCGTATGCCAATTGTTCGGCAAGTTCTTCCCAAATATGGTTGTCAGTTATTTCTTCTGGAGGAGTTCCAAACTTTCTTTCGAGGGCCGTCCCTGAAATAAAATTTTCAAGTGTTCCTTGGGGATTTTCTACAGGATTCACTGCCGCAGAAATATCTATAACCTGATGGCCTGGTTCAAAGCCTGCAACTGAAGGGTCGATGATTCCCTTAACAATACGCGCCCCACCAACACCGGTGCTCACTGTGATATATACAACGATATCATGCCCCTTCCCGGCTCCAAACAACGCTTCACCCAAACCAACAATCGCCGCGTCATTTTCAATGTAGACTGGACCACCAATAATTTTCTCCATTTCTTCCTGTACAGGCTTATCTTTCCATTGAGGTAAATGTGGTGAACGCACGAGCGCACCTTTATGTCGGTGAAAGGTGCCTGCAAGCCCTCCCGCTCCCGCTTGAGCTTTTTTCCCATTAGTCAGTTCGTGAACAGTCGCTCCGAACATAGTCATTGCTTCCTTAAAATCTTTAGGAGTACTTACAATCTTATGTTTTCCAATCTGTCGCCCGCCTTCGGAAACAGCGACACGCATTTTGCTTCCTCCAATGTCAAAAAGTATGTACATGAAATTAGTGTGTAGCCCCAACGTGCAACAGTCGGGGTCCCGACCGAAGCGTCGGGATTAATAGTGATGTAGTTTGTAGAAAAAAGATTATATGCATTACGGACGTAGAAGAGTTTTAAATTTTTCAATGAGAGGAACGCTTTCTGGATCAACTCCGTACTTTTGGGCAAGGTGAAATGCAACCCAATCAGCAAGAAAAATGCTGTTGAACGCTCTTTCAAGAACGTTTTCTCCTACAAGAGTTAGAGACTCAACACTAAAACCTTGTTCGAGAAAAAGATTTTTCGTTATCTCCATCCGTTTACGAACCTCTATGTAATCATTTTCATCTTCCAAAAAAATAAAATGAAATGGACGTGAAAGATTTTTTGTACTTTCTATGCTATCAAATCCTGAAAGTTCGTTATGATTAAGTTCAGGAAACATATTAAAAAAGGCGGGAATTTTTGTCGTTTCGTTAAATTTTATCTTCCAGTTGTACGCTAAAGAATGGTTAATATTAGAAGAATAGATTATCGGAATCTTTCCTTGTAACTTTAAAGCGATTTCTTTGCCCTGATTTTCAAACTCTCCCGGATTTAAAACTTTTTCTAATTGAGAAAGGGTTGAAATAAGAGAGATATTCCCTGCCGCTTTTGCGAGAGCAAGAAGCGAATAACCAATAGCATTTCGAGGCTGAATATTAAGGGAAGGGAGCGCTATGTATGGAATTGCATTTTCTTGCGCGAATGAAAGAAGTTTTCCTCCAGAAGTAATAACAATAAGATCTAATTCTTCTGTAAAAGCCTTTTGTGCGAAATCGATTGTTTCGGCTGTATTTCCAGAATACGAACTTGCAATCAAAAGACTTTCTTTTAAATTTGGGGATTCCGGCAAACCGTAATCGTAGTGTACAGAAAGATTAATCCTTGCATCGTATAGTTTAAGCAGCCCCGCAGATAAATGAGACCCGCCCATCCCGCATAAAACAAAAGAATTTGCCTCTTTTATAGCAGAAGCATTTTCAATTACTGGTACATAAGAGAGTTGTTTAGAAAAATTTCTGATTGATTCTTCCATCCCGTACGAAATAGAACGTAAACTAAAAAAGTCTTAGCCCTAAATCTTAATTATTGATAATAACTAATTTGTTTTGAAAAGCCATACATATATCCATTGCACGTCCGCTATTTTGTACGGGATTCCATCCACTCATTCTACCATATTGATATATTTTCAATTAACAAAAAAGGTGCTTGGTTGACACTCCATCTAATTTTGCTACTGTTACCCTTAGTGCCGCTATTTTATTAAAAATAACATAAAAAATATATGACAGAATTTGAAGAAAAGAACGAAAAGGCGGCTGATGCACTGGAAGAACAGCAAGAGAAAAATGCTGATGCATTAGAAGAGCAACAGGATAGAAATGCTGATGCATTAGGAAAACAGCAAGAAGAAAATGCTGAGGCCCAAAGAGAAAAATAAAAATATTGGATGATTAAAAAAAGGCGCTGGTAATAATTTACCAGCGCCTTATGTTTGGAACACGACAATATGTATTTAGGAGGAAACAAGGAAAATTGGCTTCCCTTCCAAATTCTCCCACTTGAGAGAATTGAGGTCGGCCTTGATCACATAGGTCTTACCGTCTTTGGCTTCGACAGGTTGACTCAAGTCAAGGTCGAGAACCTCGGAGCCGCTCTGGTCCTTAAAGTGGTACCGCATTTCACCAAGTTCGTCCTTGGTGACCTGAAGCGAGTCAGGTACTTGGATCTTCGTGAGATTGATCCCTGGCTGTTCGCTGATTTCATCACTTCCGATCAGATTGACTCCGTTTGCGAGCTGAATTGTTCTAACGTCAGTACCTGTGTCAGACTCCGCCATCGCCATTTCCTGCGCAACTCCTTGGTTTTCTCCCATAGGCATGACATCTTCCGCAAATACAGCGCGGAAACTGCCGGCGGTCAAAAACAGGCCAAGAAACAAGGTTAAAAACACGATTTCACCCTTTTTACTCATACACCCTCCTCTTTTTAAAGATCTCTATCGCGCCGTCATGGCACGATTTCTAACGGTTGATAGTAGGACAAAACTTAAGTTTTGTCAATAAAAAATAAAAGTGTGAGAAATGTAAAAGATGGACAAAATCTTGCTATATTTAAAGTTTTGTGTTTTAATACAGAGTAGATTGAAAAAGCAAAAGGTATTCAACCCCTAGGGCTTGCCCTGGACTCAAAAGGAGGTATGTAATGAAACAAATGGCCGGAGTTATTTTGGTCTGTGAAATCAATGGTGAAGAATATGCTTTTTTGTCAAAACGACCACATTGGAATATTGAAATGGGCAATTTTGAATCATGGGGAGGCGGTTACCTGATAACCGCCTGTGGCGAGATGAAAGATGAAGATGGAGGTAACTTTCGTCAGTGCGCCTTGCGCGAACTTGCGGAAGAAACCGGTCTTGGATTTCTCTCTCATCTTGATTTGGTTGACATTTTTGCCACGGATGAGAAGGAAATCGTGACCTATGTATCTGTCGTTCAATTCCGCGATATTATGAGAGTGATGCAAATAGCTCATCTTGTTCCAATCAATGCGGAAATGGCAGAACAAATTGAAGACATGCTCGCGCCACGTGCCAATGGCGCGCCTTCAGAAAAAACGATCGCCTTCCTTCCGCAGGACGGAATTCGCATGTTTGCCGATGAAAAATACGCCGTCAAAAAAGCTCTTTCTCTTGTTCTGAATTAGAATTCTCAAAAAAGACCTTGCAAACTTCGCAAGGTCTTTTTGTTATCTTTAATCTATGCGCAGAATTCCCCGTCAGCTCTGCTGCGGGGATAAATGCGGC
>JBBUCK010000006.1:1329-2840 GCA_038057845.1 Patescibacteria group bacterium | reverse complement strand
TTGAAAGGAGAATTCTATGCTTAGAACGAGAGAAGAGTGGATACGTCAATACCAAAAAAGAGATGCCCTTTGGTTGCATGATGGAAACCCAAAACGACCTCATGCACTACTTACCTCTGGCAAACATTCAAACGGTTTTTTTAACAGTCGGTTGGTGATTCAAGACGAAGTGTTGCTACGTGATGCCGCTTCTGATCTTCTCGAACTGTTCATTCAACAAGGCGGGGATATTTCGAAAGTCCAGGGAGTTGTTGGGCCGCAAACAGGAGCGACCAAGCTCGCCGAACTGATAAGCGACCAGATTATGGCTTATACCAGAGCCGAGTGCTTTTGGGCATCGCCGGCAAAAAACGAAATTGAAGGAAAAAAGTCGATGGTCTTCAGCGATGAAGATATCATTCTTTTGCCGCGCCAATCGATTTTACTCTGCGAAGATGTGCTCACGACTGGCGGTAGTGTTGACCTCACGGCAACCGCAGTTACCAATGCTCAAGGAATTGTTTTGTCATTCATTCTCGTTCTCGTGAACCGATCTGGTCTCACGGAAGCGAGCGGTAAGAAAATCGTTGCGCTTATTGATCGTTCCATGTCAATGTTTTCTCTCGATGAATGTCCACTTTGTAAAGTCGGTTCAGAAGCAATCCGGCCTAAAGGCAAAGAAAACTGGGAACGTTTGAATGCAACCCATTAAAAAAGGGGGAAATATGAGAAAAACGGCATTAACGCCAGCGGAGCGGCTTATTGTTGCCGCTGATTTCAAACCAACACTCTCAAATGGACGTGAAGAGGTAAAAACGAAAGTTGGGAGTCTAGCTCGCGACCTTGTTGGAACAGGGGTATGTATCAAAGTTAATTCTGCACTACGAGCATGCGGCTACGAACTTATAACTCTTATCCAATCTTATGGTCTGAAAGTTTTTGCTGACCTCAAACTGTATGATATCAGTGAGACTTTAGCTACGGATGGGGCATTGCTTTACAAAGTAAAACCCGAATTACTGACAGTTGTTTGCTCGACAGGTATGAAAGCAATGAAAGAACTAAAGGCACAATTGCCCAATACGGAAGTGTTAGGAGTAACCGTTCTTACCAGCCACACAAATGACGACTGTCAAGAAATGTTTTCCTGCTCAACTGAGGAGGCAGTAGTGCGATTTGCTCGACAAGCAGAACGTGCAGGTGTGGATGGTTTCATTTCATCACCAAAGGAGGTGGAGATACTACGAAAAATGTTTGGTATTTCCATGAGTATCAACACACCGGGAATTCGTCCTGTGTGGGCAATTGTTCCGGGTGATGACCAGAATCCCGAACGAATTATGACACCAGCCAAGGCTATCAAAGCAGGTGCAGACCGAATTATTATTGGTCGGCCTATCATCAGCGCAAAGAATCCGTACGACGCAGTGATGCAAACGATTGAAGAAATCGCTTCAGCTAGCACTCTAACGTGACAAGTAAAGAAAGACCCTAAAGCAGTTCATGAGCCACAGGCCCATGAACTGCTTTTT
>JBBUCK010000006.1:0-1229 GCA_038057845.1 Patescibacteria group bacterium | reverse complement strand
ATTGAACGTGTTATC
This sequence comes from Patescibacteria group bacterium, assembly GCA_038057845.1. Taxonomy (GTDB): domain Bacteria; phylum Patescibacteriota; class Minisyncoccia; order Phycocordibacterales; family JAGLPS01; genus JBBUCK01. The sequence continues at coordinate 1,214 of JBBUCK010000006.1, read as the reverse complement.
GTTCCACAGCTTGCTCGTTCATACGGCGTCTTCTTCACAGCTGCCGAGCTTCGTGGCCGTAAGCTTTTTGGGGCTAAGGTTATACCTTCTCGAGGAGCATGGATTGAAATAGAATCCGATGCCGACGATATTCTCTACATTCGTATTGACCGAAAACGAAAATTTGCAGCGACGTCCTTCCTTCGCGTATTAGGAGCGACGACCGACAGCGAAATTCTTGCGCTTGCGGATACTCCAGAACAAACAGCCGCATTGGAAAAAACTCTTGCGAAAGACCACGCTAAAACTGCTGATGATGCATACATTGAAATGCACAAGCGTCTACGAGACGGAGACCTAGCAACTGCTGAAAATGCGAAGGAATTCATCGATTCTATTTTCAACGAAGAGCGATATGACCTTTCACGAGTTGGCCGTTTCCGATTCAACCAACGATTTGGCAAAAGCCTTGAAGAAAAGGCATTGAATGTCCGAACCATTTCTCTCGAAGACATTACGATTGTCTTGAAGCAGTTGATTACTCTAAACCACACACCGGGAGCTATGGAAGATGATATCGACCACCTCGGTTCTCGCCGAGTTCGCTATGTTGGTGAACTTTTGCAACAAAAAATCCGAGTTGGTATGTCACAGATAAAGCGAAACATTCAAAACAGAATGTCGACGATTGAAACTGATGTGACACTCCCAATCCAATTCATTAGTCCGAAACCACTTCAGGCCCGTATCAAAGAATTTTTCACCACAAACCAGTTGTCGCAGTTTATGCAACAGGAAAACGTGTTGACTGAAGTTGAGCACCTAAGAACCCTCTCTGCTCTTGGTCCTGGAGGTTTGAATCGTGCACGCGCAGGCTTTGAAGTTCGTGACGTTCACCCTTCTCACTACGGCCGATTGTGTTCTATCCACACTCCTGAAGGTCCAAACATTGGTCTTATCTTGCGTCTTTCAATGTATGCAAGAATCAATGAATTCGGAATGATTGAAACTCCATACGTTAAGGTTAAAAACGGCAAAATTACCAAAGAAGTTGTCTACTTAAATGCCTTAGAAGAAGAGCAATATCCTATTGCTCACGCCGCAGCTATCTATGACGAAGAAGGAAACTTGCTTGAAGAGCATATTGAGGTTCGCCATAAGGGAGAACCAGGACTTGTTTCAAAAGAAGAAGTTGCATTTATTGACGTTGCAACAAGTCAGGCATTTTCTATTGC
>JBBUCK010000005.1:0-1976 GCA_038057845.1 Patescibacteria group bacterium | reverse complement strand
GGGTCAAAATGCGTTAAGAAAAAGCAAACTACTTTGCTTTTTTAGCATTTTGAAAGCGCAGGTATATTTTTGTTCCGCCATAGGCGGAGGTAAAAATACCGAGCTGGGGTCGCGAAATTTTTCCGTCAGGAAAAATATTGGTGACCATGTAGATTAAGCGCGCGAAGCGTTCCGTTTGAAAGCACATGAAAATTGCTAATATGTTATACTCAACTCATTAGAAGTTAATAATTTGTTTTATGGGAAAAGGAAATAATTCTGAAAGAAAAGAGAAAAAGAAACCGAAGAAAGGCGGAAAAAAGTAATGCACATTACTTTTTTGCGCGTAGTTAATGAAAAAGAAAATCGCACTTCACGAAAAGGAAATTGAGTACACTCTGAAAGTAAGTAAGAAAGCTTCAAGTATGAGACTCACCGTCTATCCAGGCGGTGAGTTTGTTGTTACAGCCCTACAGGGTATACATGAGGGTCTTATTGAACAATTTATTGTTAAAAAATCACAATGGGTGATTGATAAGATTGAATATTTCAAGCAGTTTTCGGGACATGTTTTTTTAAAAAGTGGTAAAAGAGATTTTGTGAAATATAAAAACGAGGCACTGATACTCGTACAGAGTCGCATTAAGCATTTCAATACAATATATGACTTCAAATTTAATAAGGTAACTATCAAGAATCAAAAAAGCCGATGGGGAAGTTGTTCAAAGAAAGGGAACATTAACTTTAATTATAAAATCGCGCTACTTCCGCAAGAACTCGCTGATTATATTATTGTCCACGAGCTCTGTCATCTTGGCGAGTTTAATCACTCAAGAAAATTTTGGAATCTAGTGGAGAAAGCCATCCCAAATTACCCTGAAATTAAAAACAAGTTGAAAAAGACGGGTTTGCGTTTTAGCTAGGCAATGTTTTAAATGTGTCCTTTTTTCAATGCCCACCATGTCCATGTTGCGCCAAATGCATCAGTGACGCCGAAAAGTACAGCTTGAGGTTCAAGCCATTTTAAAAGTACGAAAGCGATAAAAAGTAGGCAAACGATAAGACGAGCGATTGTTGTAACATGGAAAAACATCACATCTCCTTGGAAGGCGGCGTATTGGTAATGAAGGCCGATAACAAAGAGAGGAATGCCTAACACACGAAACCATATTGGGTCACTTACGCTAAATTTTAAAAAAGAAAGTAGTTCACTCGGTAAAAGTATAAGCACAAGACTAAGGGCGAGTAAATACAATCCAAAAACTTGTATTGAAATAGTGGCGTTTTTCATCCCGATAGTGTTAGTCCCGATAGTGTTAGGCAATCTTTAGATTGCCGTCGGACATCTCTGATGTCCTAACACTATCGGGACGTGAACTGTTAACTATTAATGTGTTGTTTTCCATGATTTCCTTATATACCCCACTAGAGATTATGGTAGCAAATTGTGTAACACTATCGGGATTCATCTCCATTTCATTATATCGTATACAAAAAAAGAGCGAAAACATAGTTTTCGCTCTTGATATGATAAATCGGATTTTAATCATCCGAATAGGGAAGCCACGTGGTTTTTCTGACCTGTGGCCGTGGTGTACTGACACTCTGGGCTAGTTGAAGATGTGGGGAATCCATCTGCTTTTGTTTTTTTGCTAGTATTTTATGGCAAATACTCAAGCCGACAGCGATTTCATAAACGACTTGTTCGTTGGTTGAGTGTTCACATTGACTAAGCATTAATTCAATTGCTTTTTTCAATGTGATATTTTGATTTCCGCTTCTTCTTTCTTTGGCAAAATACCAACGTGCTTCTTTGGCAATTACTCCTGGTTCCTTAAAAACCTTCAGTTCTTTTACCGAGATTAGGCTCATACGACGCCACCCCCTCTCTATATTTATTTAAATGTTCTATATCTAAAAGGTTATTTTGTAAGGATACAAAGCCACCTATCTGTCAAGATAGTATCATGACTTGACCTAAAAGTCAACTAAAATAT
>JBBUCK010000004.1:0-1530 GCA_038057845.1 Patescibacteria group bacterium | reverse complement strand
TAATTGTTTGGGTTATTTCCTGTGGAGCCTCATTAAGAAGAGAAACAGTAATAATACCCGTCGCAATTGAAGTGACGAAGCTTAAAAGAAGCGTCAAAAGAATCATCTGCTGTTTTGATAGGTCCTCCATCCCGTTAGAGACAGGTCGCGGTCTTCCCGCCCTGTGTGTGTTTATTCTTGTAAAATTTTACTCGACTTGTATTCATAATTATACAGTTTATTATGTTACGCGACCGCGGTCTCTAACGGGACTCCATATTATTTATTCTTCCTCCATGTTGTCTATATGATATCAAATAGACACGCGGAAGCAATTATTCACGAATACGACGTATGAGTGTATGAATGAGAAAATCTATATCTTTCTTTTTTGTATCGCGCCCTAAAGTAAAACGTAAACTGGAAGAAGAACATCCATGTTTATGAATGGCTTCAATCACGTAAGAAGAATGATTTTTAGCGAGCGTTCGACATGAACTTGCAGCTGAAACGGCGATGCCTTCTGCATCGAGCGAGAGCACTGCAAACTCTGAATCTATTCCTGGAAAACAGAAATTAATATTATTTGGAAGACGGTCTAAACCTCCATTGAGAGTTGCGCGAGGAAAACTCTTTTTAATATTTTTAATGCAGTAGTCACGTAAAATTGTGAGACGACTGGACTCTTTCTCAGCGTCTTTTTGTACAATCGAAAATGCTTTTGCCATTCCAACAATGCCCGCTACATTTTCCGTTCCCGAACGTAAACCACCCTCCTGTCCACCGCCATAGGTAATGGGGACAATACGTACTCCGTCTTTGATGTATAAAAGTCCTACGCCCTTAGGACCATATATTTTTGTAGCATCAAGAGTTAAAAGATCAACCCCAAGTCGAGCAGGAGAAATTGAAAAGTAATTAGCGGCTTGGCTTGCGTCCGTATGAAAATAAATTTCTTTTGTCTCTTGGTTTCGATATTCACGAATTACTTTTCCAATTTCTTTTATAGGTTGCACTGTCCCTATTTCATTGTTTGCATACATAATGGATACAAGAATCGTATCTTTTGTAAGTGCCTCTGCCACAGCTTCTGCAGACACAATTCCCTCTTCGGTAGGTTCAAGGTATGTAACACGACCTCCCATTTTTTCTACAGCCTGTAGAGCCTGAGCAACCGCAGGATGTTCAATGGTGCTTGTGATTATATGAGGAGGACGATTACCTTTATATGAATTCACAACACCTAAAATAGCGAGATTACACGATTCAGTGCCGCTTCCTGTAAAAAAAATTTCTTCCTTTCGTACACCTAAAAGTCCTGCAATTTCATGTCGTGCCTCACCAACAGCCTTTTTGGCATCCATCCCTTCTTTGTAAATAGCAGAAGGATTAGCAAAATGGTCCTTAAAAAAAGGCTTCATTGCATCGAGAACCTCGGGCAGAACAGGTGTTGTTGAAGCATAATCGAGGAAAATTCTTTTTTGGGGGAAAAATAAATTCATACGGCCATTCTACGCATTATATTTAAAATTTCAATTATCCGAAATGGTA
>JBBUCK010000003.1:0-5409 GCA_038057845.1 Patescibacteria group bacterium | reverse complement strand
TATATCTTTTGCGACACTACCATAGGCTATATAAGAAGGACCTTCCCTAGGCCTCTTTTTTACATCCTTCTAAGGCTTCTTATTTATCTATGATTCATCTATAAGATGCACATCTTTCTTTATCTTCACTTCTCTACCGATACAATTTTTTTATTTAAGATATAATTTTATTTTTTATCACTCGGTCATTCCCCGCATTCTTGATATCACTTTTTTCTAAATTAATAAAAAAGACCCTTTGATGTTATCTCGAGGTCTTTGCTTAATCATTCAGTATCAAGTGTCTTAGTGGTTATACCATTTGGTCCGACACTTCGGACAACGCCTTTTCCTGTACAACAGGCTATTTCTGCCACCGAAGGCATCTTTCCGGTAATTTTTTTACCGTCCCAAAAGCCTATTCCTATAGCTCCCGTTTCGCAGAATACATTCTGTTCTTTCGGAGTATCATGGTAGCCCGCATGAACAAGTCTGCCATCAGTGGCCTCTCCGACAAATTGCCCCGGATAAATCAGGTCATTGCAGATGCAACATACGCTGCAAAGTTCAGGAGCAATTTTCCTTACCCGTCTTTTCCATGCCCAGTAAGGATATCTTTGGACTATTTGGAAACCTATAATACAAAGAACCAAAAAAATTAAAGGGTAGATCATCCCGTCCTCCTTTTTGATTAAAGTTTTTTGTCTGCGGAAATACTATCTAAATCTGGCTCTATGTCAATTGCTAAGAAGGTTTAAAATGATCGAGGCGGTACTCAAGGTTTTAATCGAGCAGTTCTTCCCAATGCTCCTCCGTAACGTAGAGAAAGGCGTTAACTGGTGCAATGAATATAAGGCACAAGTAATGGAACCATGTTCCTTGCTTCCCTTCTTTCCAATATTTTTCCGCCCTATATGAGAGCCACAGGAGCGGTGCGAAAATTGGAATACCTAATATAAATAAAAAAACTCTAATTGCGTCCACTTTTCCTTACCGTAATTCTATTTTACTTTGTTTATAATGTTGAGAACAAATTCCCAAACGATACCTATAATAATCTGATTCCATAGGTAGTCTACGGGTCCTTGAATATAACTAGTCCAGATATTTTTGATGAAATCCCAGATGGTAAAAATTTGTCCTTTGACTTCAGGAGAGTTTAACCACCCTTTTACATCAAATCCGAAATAATTTAACAGAAAAACTGCAACTATAATAATGATTATATCCTTAATGAATCCTTTTTTGTACATGTTGATAACCTTTTTAATTTTATTTTGCTGGTAAATATGTCATTGGGTCAAGATATGCATTATACGGAGCAACTGGAATTCGCGCATTGGCGCAATTTGTAACTTTTTTTGATTCTCCGAAACGAATAACTTCGACGCCTTTCGTTACGTATACTGTGAAATGAAGGTGCGGACCGGTGCTGTAGCCCGTATTGCCGCTATAGCCCACGAGACTTCCTGTCGAAACACTCTCTCCAACACTCGCTTTGATGAGAGAAAGATGCGCGTAGAGCGTTGAGAGGCCGTTTGGGTGCTTAACAAGGACCCATTTGCCATATGAGTAGCAGCCCGGAAAAACATCGGTATTTCCAGAATCCTGAATAACGCCTCCCATAGCGCTCCTCACTTCCATTCCGATTGACATACCAACATCTAAACCATTATGAAAAGGCCGCCCGTATACTTGCGGGTTTAATTTGGCGAATTCAGTGCCCCCGAAAAGCTGGGTGATATTTTTTATCGGGTTTATTTTAGTAACGTCAAAAGGCCAAGAAAAAATTGCGGAGGCTTTTGGGATTGAATTCGGGTCAATCGCAATTTTGAGTTCGGACTCATATTGCGCCATCTCTTTCTCAAAGGCGTTTTTTTGTTGTTGCTTTTGAGTGAGAAGCTTTTTGTATTCAGATTCTTTGCTTTGAGTTTGTTTTAGGAGTTTGTTTTTCTCTTGTTTGTTTGCTTCAACAATCTTTTTTTGGTCCGCGAGAGTTGCTTTAAGTTGCACAAGTTCTCTTTTACGCTTTTCTTCACTTGCCTTATCGTCTTCCAAGTCTTCTTTTAGAGATTTTAGTTCTTCTACTTTCTCCTGAACGCCCTTCTCAAACTGTTCAAGTGTTTCAAGTTCATTCCAGAGCATAGAAACATTTTGATATGTTAAAAAAGTCTCAATTAGAGAAAAGCTATCAGCCACCTGAATTTTGCGAAGTGTTTTCCCCATCGCTTCTTTGTTATAGGAAATACCTTCTTCTTTTACCGATATACCGTCACTTAAATCAGAGATATTCTCATTGGCCAAGCTTATCTTGCTTTCGGTAAGACGTATATCAGTCTGAAGTTTTTTATCAGTGATATCGAGTGTTTTTACCGCATTTTCAAATGTCTTGGCTTGCTTGCCTGTCTCCTCGATTTGTTTATTGTATTCCGCTATTTCTTTCTGTAATTGTTCAATTTGATTCGCTTTGGTGCTGATTTTTCCTTGCAGTTCCTCAACTGTTGCGCTTTGGACCGGTAAAACAACTATACTTGTGAGTATAGTGAGTATTAGAGATATTGGTATATATTTCCATATATAATTCATCAATAATTTAAAGTTTAGAAATAGCAGACCCCAGTCGTTTAAGTGTTTCTGTTTTACCCAAGACACCCCCTAGTGTAAACGGGTCAGGTGACTTATCCTTTCCTGACAATGCGAATCGGAGAGGCCACAGGACATTTCCGCGACCATTTTTTTCCGCATACTCCCATATCTTTTCTCTTATGGTGACAACAGTGAATTCATTATCAGAAAGAGTTTCAAGCATCTTTTTTGCTTCCGTAAGATGAGTTTTTGTGTCTTCTTTATTTCCATCTTTCCAAATAAGTTTTTCAATAGGATAATCGGGAGAAGTGAAAAAATAATCCAACTCCCCGGCCGTTGCCATTTTTGTAATGTCTTCAAATTTTTCTACACGTTCAATGATAAGTGGCGCTATTTTTTCCAAGAGTGCTGTATCAGTGATACTTAACTTCCCACTTTTTTCTATCCATTCACTCACTAAGGGAACAAGAGCCTCTTTCGGCAACTTTTTCATATATTCGTGATTGAGCCAATTTAACTTTTCTTCATTAAAAACCGCTCCCCCTTTTTGTATTTTTTCAAGATTAAATTGAGCAAGAAGATTTTCAAGTGAAAGGATTTCTTGGTCCGTGCCAGGGTTCCAGCCTAGAAGCGCGAGGCAATTTATGATTGCTTCCGGCAGATACCCCTTTTCCTTACATTCACGAATAGAGATTGCGCCGTTTCGCTTTGAAAGTTTTGACCTGTCAGTGGCGAGCATGAGTGGAAGGTGGGCATATATCGGTTGCGGCGCACCAAGCGCTTGTCCTAAAAGAATATGTCGAGGAGTATTTGAGATATGGTCTTCTCCTCTAATCACGTGAGTTACACCCATTTCAAAGTCATCAACAACAACAGCAAAGTGGAAAATAGGCTCATCAATACTTTTAGCAATGACAAAATCCCCTAATTCGGTTGTGTCAAAGCAAATTTCTCCTCGGATGAGGTCTTTGAAGCAGACTTTTTGTCCTGAATTTTTGAATCGTATAACTTCGCTTCGTCTCGTCCTGAGCTCTGTCGAAGGGCTCTCTCCTTCTTTAACATCACTTTCTTTTGAAACATAGGCTTTTCCTTCATCAAGAAGTTTTTGAAGATAGTTTCTATAGATTTCCTGTCTATCAGACTGGCGATAAAATTCGTTGTAAGAAAGATTCAACCATTTAAAACTTTCTAAAATATCTTCTTCAAATTCTTTTTTACTGCGTTCTTTGTCTGTGTCTTCAATACGAAGAATAAACTTTCCTCCATGTTGACGAGCAAAAAGGAAATTGAAAAGAGCGGTACGATAATTACCAAGTGTAAGAAAGCCTGTCGGAGACGGTGCGAAACGTGTTACAACTTCTTTATACACTTCGGCCGTGAGCGGTTCGACCATTCTGAACGGCTCACCGTCGAAGGACTCAGTGCCGAACGGCTTAGAATGTTCTTTCCTTGTCTGCCGAATGGGTTGAAGGATGACGGAGGTTTTTTGAGTACTCATCTCCATTTTATTTATTGTTCGTGCTCAAGAGCGATAGTAAGAATTTCTCGAGCAATTTTTTCTGCGGCGTCTGGTTTGAAAAAATCTTTGGCTGCTTTTTCCATGCGAGCTTTTTCTTCCGGATTTTCAAGGATGCGGGCAATTTCAGAGACAACAATATTCGCGCTTAAATTTTTCTCTTCAATGACAAACGCTGCCCCTGCTCTTAGATACGCAAAAGCATTTTTGCGTTGGTGGTCATCATTCGAATCGGTAATAGGAACAATGATTGAAGACTTGCCCCACGCCGCGATCTCAAAAATTGTTGAGCCTGCGCGTGATATGACCATATCAGCTGCTCCTGCAGCCATTCTTAAAGCCACAGTATCCAAATAGTCGTATGGTTTGTATCGATGTTTATTGACGTCACCAAGAAGAAGAACGTCTGCTGTTGTTTTTACTTCTTCAAGATTTTTTGCTCCAGTTTGATGAATAATCTGATAACGTAGAATAAGGTTTGGCAAAGCATCAATAATAGCATTATTAATGAGTTGCGCTCCTTGAGAGCCGCCAAGAACTAGAATAGTCTTAATTCCTTCTTCAAGATTAAAATGTTCTTGAGCGCCATTTGAAAGTGGTTCCATTATTTCTTTTCTTACGGGATTACCAGTCAGGGCAATTTTATCTTTAGGAAAATATTCCGCCGCGTCTGAATATGAAAGAGCGATACGACGGGCAAACTTTCCTGCCCACACATTAACTTTTCCCGGGACACTGTCAGATTCATGGATAATAACGGGTATGCCTAAAATACGAGCTGCAAAAAGTGCTGGGAAACTTGCATACCCCCCCTTTCCAAAAACAACATCGGGAAAAATATCAAACACAGTAAAAAGCGCTTGAAGCGTTCCCCAGAAGGTTTTTACTGCATCAGTTACATTGAGCAATGAAAAGTACCGGCGAATTTTTCCTGCTGGATTTTTTTTAAATGTGATTCCGTTATCAAAAAGCGTTCCTGCGTTATAAGGATTCGTGGACATGTAAAACAAGGCCACATTAAAAAGCTTGTTTTCTTTGATTTGCTTATTAAGTTCTTGGGCGACGGCAATGATAGGATAAAAATGGCCGCCACTGCCGCCACCCGTGAAGAGTATTTTCATGTACTGGCATTACTCACTACGCAGAGTGCGTTTTGAGATATTAAAGACAATGCCTACTTCCGCAAGTGTAGCGAGAAGAGCTGTTCCTCCGTGGCTGACAAAAAGAAGTGGAATACCGGAAAGAGGCAAAATTCCCAACATCGCAGCGATGTTAATAAACGACTGGGACACTATCAGTATAACAATTCCAACAGTGAGAAGTCTACC
>JBBUCK010000002.1:2171-6397 GCA_038057845.1 Patescibacteria group bacterium | reverse complement strand
CCCGACCTTCGCTGTGTAAAAGCGTTGCTCTACCAACTGAGCTAAGCGCGCGATACTATAACTTTAACCCAAATATCTTACCCCAGCCACAGGCTGGTCCGCCTCTGGCGGAAAGACAGCGTAAGCGTACGATATTGGCATTATAGCGATAAAAATAAAATAGGCAAAAGTAAGAGCCCTTAATTTTCAGTAGGAATCTTCCCCTACGGGGACAGTATAGGTTTCGTATCTCGCTTCGTCCTGTAAACAGGACTTGCTACGATAGACTCAACCTTTTCGATTCCTAACAAAAGCAAATCAATTTGCTTTTTCCTCGGGCAAATTAGTGCAAAACAAAAACCACCTTGCGTGGTTTTTGTTTTGACTATGCCCCCGGCAGGAATCGAACCTACATTAACGGCTTAGAAGTCCGCAGTTCTATCCATTGAACTACGAGGGCAGAGATTCTGACTATACTACATAATTTTTAGAAACAAAAAAGTGCTAAAGAAGGGGGTCAGGAATTTCAATTGGATTTGATTTAAGTTCTTCAAGAAGTCTTGCTCTTTCCTTAAAAAGATTAACCATCCCCTGTATCGCCTCCCTATCGAGCGTTTCGACTTTCACAGCTTCTGTTTCTGTTCTAAAAATGTCTCCTGCAGCAATACGCAAGAAAAGATAGAAATTAAAAATAAACCCAAAACTTATTATGATGAAAAAAATAACAATTAAAATACTCCAATCGTGTCGTGGATGAAACTGCCCATGAACATAGTGGAATGTTTTCTTTTTACTTACTTTTTTAAAAAATTTTTTTATATCTAGTTTTTCAAACATTGCATTATTTTAATTTGAGGGAAGTTAAATCAATACTCCCTTTCCACGATTTTTTAACTGGCAACTTTGTTCCTTTTGGTGGAGCAAAAGAAAGAGAAGATTCTGATTCAGGAGAATAAATAAAACTCACACGTTCCAAGTTAATCTGGAAAGGAACTTTCTCAAGAAGTGAAAGGAAATGTGTGCTATTTTCCCATGACCCTTTGGTCGAAAGTCTCAAGCGGACAATTTCCTTGCCGCCAACTACTTTTGATTGCCCATCTCCCTCAACATTCACATAATCGATTACTGTCTCTACTCCGCTTACTTCCGCCTGAGCTTCGATTGTTTCAATAAAAGCAACAATCCCCCCTGGAGCAATGAAATAAGATTGTAATTTCTCAATATCTGAATTTGAATCACGGAGTATTGCTTCAATTGAGTGCAGGGTATCGTTCTTTTTAACACTTGTTTCAACCTCATTTTGCAGAAGAGACATATTTTCTTGGATTGCTTTCATAGAAAAGAAAGCAAACGCATACCCGCCAAAAACAATTATGTTTAAGATAATGAGAGCGATAATGTTATTTTGTTTTAGAAATGAAGGAAGTTTCATATGTTAAAAGTCACCAGTGACACTGAAGGAAAACTCAATATCTTTATTTTTGGCAAAATTTGATACGGGTAAACTAATATCAGAGAATGCCTTTTCTCTTCCAATACTTTGAGCAAACTCAAGAAGCGCCTCACGGTCCTTGGCAATGCCATTGAGAACAATTTGACGCTTATCACTCACAGCGCCAAAAAGAATTCCGGTCAATCGAATATTGGCTGATTTCTTTTCCAAAATTTTATTAAACAAATCAAAAACTGACGTACTTTTTGATGCAAAATCCTTAAGCACTTTCACATCGTCACGCGCAGTAATAATTGCTTGATTCAAAACATTCACATTTTTGAGAGCAAGAGAAGTATTGAGAAACTCTATTTGTTGAAGGATTTCTGACTCTTTAGCTTTGGTCAGAACAAAAGATGGAATAAGAGAGACACACATGACAATACCAGCAAGAAAAAGGAACAGGAGCCCAAGAATCGCGCGCCGTATTGAGTACGTGGTGTATATGTCCTTCTTTTCTTCATTAGGGAGAAGATTAAACATGATTATTCTTTAAAAGGCAGAGCAAGCCCTGCAGCCTCAACAAAATTTGATGAGTTCTCAAAAGATATGTCTGGAATATAATCGTCGAATGAAAAGGCATTCGTCCAAATATTTCCTGCCTGTACACCTATTCCAAGACCCCCTTCAATAAAATTGAGAAAATCTCTGTTGTACGCATTATCTCCGCACACAATAATCTTTTCTACTGATTTTCCCTCTGTATTCCCTTTGTAACTATCCCAATATGAAATAAATTTCTTGGCAGTCTCACTAAAAACCTTTCCTGCTTCAGGTTGAAATGCTTGTGGGATGTACTTTTTCCCTTTCTCATCTTTTTTCAGTGAATCATGAAGAGCGGGAGGAAGATTTGCAAAAAGAGAGTCACTGCCTCGCGTAATGGTTGAAGAAAAATGAACAACTTCTTTTTCTACGACATAAAAACCAGTTGTTGCCTTATTGAGATGAATGATGAGGACAGCTCCCTCATCGCCTTGTTTAATAACTGCTTGAGTAATTGCTTGAGATTCAATACTTAAAGACAGTGGGGTCAATCCTGCTGCTTTGAAAATATCGGAATATATTGTCGCTACTTTCATTGGCAACACACATACAACGACATCGAGATAATTATTATCATTTCGAACATTAACCACTCGATAATCAAATACAATCTCTGAAAGAGAAAGCGGAACATTTTCTTCGATTTTAAATTCAACGCTTTCGCGTACTTCTTTAGGATTGATGATTGGAATTTCTGTCTGAAACAAATATCCCTTTTCTTCAGGAAGGGCGGTACGAATAAAATTCAAACCAAACTGTTTTTTAAACTCTTTCAGGGCCTCAATAAGAGCTTGCGCATCATCAATATGCCCCGAATGCATTACTGTGGGAGGAATAATCTTTTCTCCGAAACGTTTAAGACGCAGGCCATTGCCTTTATGCTCGAATTCAACAAACCGAACGGCGTCGTCGGAAAGGGAAAGTCCGACTGCGGGCATTTCCAAAAATTTGGGTACAGGGAACAAATCAAAGAAGCTTTTTCTCTTCATTACTCTTTATTATATATATCTTTTTGAAAGATTAGAAATCAGAAATCTTCACAACTATCCGACTTTGCTTCCTGGTGGGACTTCAAAAGAAGGATAAAGGAATGAAAAAGTGCCACTTTCACTTCTTACCGCCAAAATCATAGCTTGACTTTCAAGTCCACGTATAACGCGTGGCTCAATGTTTGTTACAAACGGAGCAGATGTACCATTGAGAGCTGTTGGGTCAGGGAAAAATTCAGCAATGCCCGAAACAACTTGTCGGATGTCTTGTTCTTCCCCTGGACCATTCGTCACAGACGAATGGTCGGGCGAACCCTCCGCATGAAATGTGGAGGGTTTTAGCCCAAAATCAACAACAAGACGGAGAAGTTTGTCCGTATCTAAAACTTTCTCTGCAGAGACAATCTTTCCAATTTTGATTTCAACTTTTTGAAAATCTTCAATTGATATCATTGTGTTTTTTGTCAATATAACTTTGTAGGATAATGGTTGCGGCAGAAGCATCAATATCTTTTTTCTCTCCCTGAATATGCACTGCCTGCGCAGAAGTCATAAATTCCGGCTCTAAATAGACTGGTAAGCCTGTTTTTTCTTTAAGGTCTTCAGAAAAAATACGAATGGCGGGCATAATCGCATTGTCATTTCCCTTATAGTCTTTTGATTCGCCAAGAATAATTGCTGTCACAGTTTCTTTGCGACAAATTTCCACTATTTTGGCCACTGCTTCCCTTTTATTCTCAATAACTGACAAAGGAGACGCAATTGAGCCACTTTCATCAGAAAGGGCAAGTCCAATCCTTTTTTCTCCATAATCAATGCCGAGTAACCGCATGCGGTGAGTATAGCACGGCAGTAATCTCCAATCATCAGGACGCATTGCATTGAAGCCGTATTTTGATATGATACTCGCCATGGATCCCGATAGTGTTAAACAGTTTTATTATGTCCATGTTACTGTTTGCGCTGTACGGGAAGTATTAAAATGAGAGATAACCTATTACCAAATTAAACACTATCGGGATGGAAGAAGGATTAAAAATATTCATAGAACAGAACACAGGATTGGTAATTTTTATTCTTTCCTTAAGCCTTATTCTTAAAGGTTTTGCTTTGTGGCGCGCAGCCCAACTTTCTCACAAGGGATGGTTTATAGCGATTATATTAATAAATTCTTTGGGAATTTTAGAGACTATATATCTCCTTATTGTTTCAAAAAAATATTC
>JBBUCK010000002.1:0-2071 GCA_038057845.1 Patescibacteria group bacterium | reverse complement strand
ACTAGGTCCGAAAGGGCCTCGAGAGTTCGAATCTCTCCCCCTCCGCTTTTTCTGGGACTACTAAGATTAGAAGCCTGTTGTTATCTGTTGCCCATACTGATATAATTATAGCTAATGAGAACTACCCAACGAAAAGGAGACGTGGCCGTTTCAAAAGCAGTTGCTCGATTTACAACAATGGGCTACGACGTGGCATTACCGTTTACAGAATCTGCTGCATATGACTTGATAATTGATATCGGAAAAGAATTAAAACGAGTACAAGTACGATATACGAGCGTAAAAGAAGTAGCTTTGCGGAGAATACATTCTAACTCAAAGGGATACGTGGTTAAAAAGACAAAGGTTGACGCTTATGACTGGCTGTATGTATTCAAAAATACTGGGGAGGAATATTTATTTAAGAAATGCCTGGCAAATCGTAATTCGATCACACCTACAGCAGAATATCGTCTTAAGTAAAATATTTTTGCTATCAGATTTCACCCCCTGCTCCGCCCTTAGTATTTAGTATCAGAAGACTTAAGAGCTATAAAATAGTAATTAATATGGCTACAAAATTTATTCTTCATGGAGGATTCGCAAATCATATAAATACTTATAATGATTCTTTTTTTAAAGAGATATTAAAAGATACCCAAAATAACCCTAAGGTGTTATTGGTATACTTTGCAAAAGAACTTGACAGGATTGTTGTAAACAAGAAGGAAGACGTTGGTCAATTTGAAAGGAATAAAGAAAACAAAAACATTTCTTTTGAGGTCGCAGATGAAAAATCCTTCGTTGAACAAGTAAAGACCGCTGACATTGTTTACTTGCATGGTGGAAATACTTTGAAATTACTTGAAACTCTCAAGAAGTTTGAAAATCTTGAAAAATTATTCGAAGGGAAAATTGTTGCAGGTGAATCCGCGGGAGCATATGTCTTATCTTCATTCTTCTACAGCAAAAAAGTAGGTGGGATATTTCAAGGCTTTGGATTTGTTCCAATAAAAACAATTTGTCATTATACTGGAGAGGATTTGGAAAAATTTCCTGATAATTCTAAGCTGGAAACATTATTACTTCAGGATTATCAGTACCAAATCTTTTTGAAATAATTGAAATTTTGTATAAGGATTATTTTCTACTTAAAACTCCCCACGTATAATTAACTTATGAATGAAGAAAAAAGACCGTATGTTGGTATCGGAGTAATGATACTTAAAGAAGGAAAAATTCTCCTTGGCAAAAGAAAAGGGTCTCATGGCGAGGGAGAGTATGCTTTTCCTGGAGGGCATATGGAATATATGGAATCTTTTGAAGATTGTGCTAAACGAGAAGTGTATGAGGAAACTCACATGGAAATAGAGAATGTGCGTTTTCTTCGTTTATCGAACCTTAAAAATTATGCCCCGAAACATTATGTGGATGTCGGCCTTATCGCTGATTGGAAAAGTGGCATTCCTCAAGTTATGGAGCCAGACAGAATTGAGGGGTGGGATTGGTATGATATAAACAAAACGCCCAAACCGCTTTTCACCACTATTCCTAGTTATATCGAGGCATATAAGACAGGAAAGAATTTTTGGGATGTGTAGTCTTAAACATATTATATAAATCTCTTGTGATACAATATTTATGTAATGCATTCTCTTGAATGGCAGACAGTTGAATATCTCCACAGACCGAAAACTGCCGATTGGTTTTGGGCGGTAGGTATTATTGCTCTCTCAATATCAGTCACGTCGTTTATTTTCAACAATTTTCTTTTTGCCCTTATTATCCTTATTGGGACAGGAACTCTCATGGTGTACGCGGCGCGAAAGCCTTTAACAATCGACATTGCCATAAATGAAAAGGGTGTGCGCATGGGAAAAGAACTCTATCCCTACTCTTCCCTTGAATCATTCTGCATCGCGGAAGAAGGATATCCTCGTATCATTCTTCACGCAAAAGCGCTTCTTACTCCCCTTGTCATCATTGCTCTTGAAGATGTTAATCCCGAAGAAGCAAAGACTTATCTGAAAAATTACCTTGAAGAAAAAGAAATCAGAGAGTCATTTCTTGAAATATTGATGGAAAAAATCGG
>JBBUCK010000001.1:0-1058 GCA_038057845.1 Patescibacteria group bacterium | reverse complement strand
GTGTCCACCACGAGAGCCACCCGGGGGACGTACCCGCGCATGCCGGGGCGCAGCACGTCGGCCCGCCAGCGTCTCGGCGGCCGGCTCCACGCATAGTCCCGCCGGCCGGCCGTCTCCTCACGCCACAGCCGCCCTAGCCTCGACACCAGCACGCGGCGCCAGTCAATCGGCAGGGCGCGGGATCTCGCATCGGCCCACACGGCCACCCCGCGCGGCACGCTGCCCATCCCGTGCGCGGCGATATGCGCCCTCACGTCCGCCGCGACAGCGTCGCGCAGCGCCTCGGCCTCGTCGCAGGACACTCCCTCGCCGTCGGACGCGTCAGGCTCGCCCTCGAACGGATTCCCGGCCCCAGAGCCACAGCACGCCCCTCGCGCCCCCGCTGGCAGCGCGTCGTAGTATTCCTCTTCCGTGCGGCCATCGGGTTGCCCGAGCGTCGCGGGCGTCACTCCGCCGGCGGGCAGCCGGAGATCCGGGCAGTCGTCGTTTATCGCCGCGTCACACGCACAGTTCCACGCCGCCGCCTCACGTTCTCCGCGACGACTGGCGTGGTCGCGGAGAACGTGCTCGAGCTCGTGGCCCGCAATCAGGGCCGCCTGCTCGTCTAGTGAGCGTGTCCTGAACCAGGCGAAATCGACATACAGAGTCCATCCCTTCCCCACGGCAATCGTTCCCAGCCCGTCCCGCGCCTGCGGTTGCAGCGCGGCGAGGGCGCGGTGGTGGTACGGTCTGCACTGGTATGCGCGCAGCAGCGCGTCCTCTATGATGCGACGTTCATCCGGGGTCATCGCGCGAGGCGTCGTGGTGTCCTCTCCGGCGGCACGCACGGCCGCGGTCATCGCGCGACCGCCGAGGCGAACAAGGCGAACGAGGCGAACGAGGCGGACGTGGCGGGCGAGGCGAGCGGGGCGCACGAGGCGTAGGCGGCGTACGCAGCGGGCGAGGCGGACGAGGCGGGCGAGGCGTACGAGGCGTACGAGGCGTACGCGGCGTACGAGGCGAACGAGGCGGACGCGGCGTACGAGGCGGCCGAGGCGTACGCGGCGTCCGAGGCGGAC